>JADDYF010000113.1 GCA_015712185.1 Bacteroidales bacterium | reverse complement strand
AAACATGCTGATGAAGATATCATCGAGAAAGACATAAAAACCGAGAAAGACTGGCACAGGCTTCTGGGGAATGTTTCACTCGAGCATAACGAGATTCTGATGTCGTGCGACAGCGCCCACTTCTATCCCGACAAAAACCAGGTTACCGCATACGGCAGTATTCACATCGAACAGGGCGATACACTAGATATTTACGGGGATTACGTGTTCTATGACGGAGCGGCTGAAATGGCGCTGCTTACAGGGAATGCTGAACTCGTGGATAAAGAGACGCATCTCTACACGAACTCGGTGACATACGATGTAAAGAATGAAATAGCCGAGTATACCGACAACGGGAGGATAATAAACGGCGATAATACACTTACAAGCAGAATAGGTAGGTATTACGCGTCGCAGAAGCTCTTCAATTTCAAAGATAGTGTCAAGATCGTCAATCCCGATTACGTGATGACCGCTGACACCATGGATTACAATACTGAAACTGAAACCGCCATCTTCAGGGGTCCTTCGGAGATGACCGGCGACAGCATCTACCTCTACTGCGAAAGGGGATGGTACGATACAAAGAATAAAGTCACACGTATCTGGAAAAACGCTTTAATTGACAATATGCAGCAGGTAATTCACGGCGACTCCCTGTATTATGAAGAAAACACGGGATATGGTCTGTCAATCGGTAACATCAGTATTGCCGATACAAATAACCAGATCATAGTAGAAGGCAATTATGCCTGGTACTATAAGAAGCCTGAACGATTTATGGTTACTGACAGCGCCGTCTTCATACAGGCAGGCGAAAAAGATTCGCTATATATGCATGCCGATACCATAAGCATCATAACTCTTCCGGATACCACGGAAGACGGTTACAGGCTGATGAGAGCGTACTACGGATGCCGGGTTTTCAGCAAAGATATCCAGGGCAAATGCGACTCCCTCTCCTATTCATTCCAGGATTCAGTGATCCGATTCTATCAATACCCGGTATTATGGTCTGATGAAAACCAGCTTACTTCCGATTCAATGGCAATATTTACAAGGAACAGGCAGGCTGACAGGCTTGAACTGTATAACTCCTCATTCATTGCCAGTCAGGTTGATACACTCAGATTCAACCAGATAAAAGGAAGATCGCTGACAGGTTATTTTAAGGACAACAAACTCTACAGGATCAATATAAACGGCAACGGCGAATCTATTTATTATCTTCTTGATGATGAGGAGATTGCAGGAGTAAACAGAGCAACCTGTGCCAGTATAGAGATACTTGTGGATGATGGTAAAATAACAGATATTATTCAGTATCAGAGCCCGGAAGGCGTTATTGACCCGCCGGCTGATCAGGCAACATCTGCTCTGCGTCTGGATGGATTCACATGGTTCGATGCCATCCGCCCGAAAAAAATCCTGGATATATTCAGATAAGGAATAGTGATTCCCCTGGTATAATGGTTCTGTGATCAGTATTCATCTTCATTGAAGAAAAAATCATCCTTGCTTGGATAATCTGGCCAGATATCTTCAATGCTTTCATAGATGTCACCTTCATCTTCTATTTCCTGGAGGTTTTCAATTACTTCCATCGGGGCACCTGACCTAATGGCAAAATCAATCAGCTCATCCTTGGTTGCTGGCCATGGCGCGTCCTCAAGTTTTGATGCTAATTCAAGTGTCCAGTACATAAATTCCTCAAGTTTCTTAATTTTAATAAGGAGTGCAAATATATATATTATTTTATTTAAATAGCAACTCCTAAATGCAGTTTTTCAGCATATTAAATTAGCCATTTAACCTCCTCAATATCAAGCTCTAAGGAAATCTTTCTGGATAATACGAATAAGTAATCGGAAAGTCTGTTAAGGAATCCACTGATTATTTCGGGGATTTTTTCTGTTTCATTAAGCCTCGAAACCGTTCTCTCTGTCCTGCGGCAAACACATCTGGCTATATGACAATACGATACAAGGATATTCCCTCCCGGAAGGATTAATTTATCAAGCGGCGGAAGCGATGCTTCGATTTTGTCTATCTCTTTTTCCAGGAAAACTACTATATCTTTATCGGGAAGCAACTTTTTTTGTTTCTCTCCGGGAAATCTGATTGCAAGAGCGCATGCACACTTCATCAGCTGCTCCTGGATGTAAATCAGGGACTTTCTTGTATTCCGGTTCTCAATGCAGTCCCTGAGAAGTCCCATCCATGCAATAAGCTCATCTACAGCACCATAAGCTTCGACACGAACATGGTGCTTCGGTACTCTTTTACCTCCGGGTAAAGATGTGATACTATTGTCACCTGTACGGGTATAAATCTTCATAACCCGAAGATAACGATTTATATATTGTGATTAATAGTACCTGAACAAGACTCAGGTACCTATGTATTTTTCATTCTTGTAATCCTGCGATACTTCCCCGTCAAAAAGCTTGATAATCCTGGCAGCATGTTTTGCTATATCTTCCTCGTGTGTTACCACGATCACAGTATTTCCGTTTTTATGGATTACATCGAGCAAGCCCATGATATCGATTGATGTTTTGCTGTCGAGGTTACCCGTAGGCTCATCCGCAAGAATGATTGACGGATTGTTTACCAGCGCCCTGGCAATGGCTACACGCTGCCTCTGCCCTCCCGATAGCTCGTTCGGCTTATGGGTCATCCTGTCTGCCAGTCCTACCTGCTCCATTGTCCTGATAGCCATTTTTTCCCTTTCAACTTTCTGTATCCCGGCATAGATAAGCGGCAAGGTAACATTCTCAAGTGCAGTATATCGTGGAAGAAGGTTAAATGTCTGAAATACAAATCCTATCTCCTTGTTCCTGATCTCTGCCAGAAAGTCATCTTCCATCTTGCTCACATCGATATTATTCAGGATATAGGTCCCGCTTGTGGGTGTATCGAGGCAGCCAAGAAGATTCATCAGAGTCGACTTTCCCGATCCCGACGGACCCATAATCGCAACATATTCATTCTTTTCGATATTTACTGAGACTGACCTTAAAGCCCTGACAATCACTGATCCGACCTGGTAATTCTTAACAATATCATGGATCTCAATTACTCTGCTCATAACCTTAAAATTTGAAATTTCGAAATTAGATTAATTTAGTTAAATAAGAAATTATAATATCTTAATTTTTGTTAATACCTGATTATATAATCGATATGAGGTATTCCCTTCCTTAAGAAAAGGAGTCCCATCCTGAAAATATCCACGCTGAAGGTCACTTTTTCATGCATCCTCAGCTCGTCCCAGGCCTCTTCCATATCATGCGAAGAATGTATATCATCGATGACCACCAGGGTGTTCGCTGAGGAGTTCTCAGCAACCTGGCTGAAATAACTCATCAATGGGCCCTTTCTGTGATCACCGTCAATGAATATCAGTCCCGGGTTTTCAGCTCCTCTTAATATTTCGGCAAGCTGTTCGCCGAACGACCCGTTAAGCGCAGCAATGTTATTCAATCCGGCTTCCCTGAAGTTCATTTCCGCTATTGCGGAAGTTTCAGGACATCCTTCAATTGTATATACGCACGCACCGGGGCATGATGCAGCCATATACATTGTGCTTATTCCCAGCGAAGTGCCTAATTCGATTATGGCAGGCCTGCCAAACTCCGCTGCCAGATTTGACAGCAGAATCCCGTATTTTTCTGGTACAGCAGAATATCTGGCAATATCTGACACTTTTCTTATGCTGGTTTTCATTCTTGCTGATCCGGACCCGAGATCCCGTACTTTTATGGACCTCTGATCGGAAATCATTTTCTCTCGGGTCTTTTCAACCATTAAGACAATATCGGGACTGATTTTATTCCTGAATACCTCTGAAACAAGGTGAAAAACAAAAGGGCTGTGCAGGCCGTGACCTTTCCTGTGCCGTGAAAAAATGATATACTCCAGATATTTTAATGCCCCGTGAAAATACATTTATGCCTCATCAATAAATCAGGTAAGCTCTTCAAAAATAACTATTTTAGGTTATCTTTCGGCAGGATGGACTTCCTCGATACAAATATTACCTATCTGACGGGTGTGGGTCCCAAAAGGGCTGAGCTCCTTAATAAAGAGCTGAATATTTATACGTTCCGCGATCTGCTTTACTATTTCCCGTTTAAATATATAGACCGTTCGAAGTTCTATAATATTTCAGAGCTTGAACCCGATCTGCCGTACATTCAGTTAAAGGGTAAGATAACCGGATACTACACGGAAGGCCGTGGTACCGGCAAAAGGCTCGTGGCTGATTTCCGTGACGAAACAGGTTCTCTTAAGCTGATATGGTTTAAAGGAACAAAATGGATTCCGGGGAATTATCCGCCCGGCGTCGAATTTGTCGTATTCGGAAAACCGGGAATATTTAACGGGATGATCAACATCATCCACCCCGAGATTGAAGCATCAAGCAGGCTTGCGGAGAGGATAAGCTCATCGCTCCAGGCGCAGTATAATACAACGGAGATGCTGAAGAGCCATTTCCTCACCTCCAAAGCAATCAGCAAACTGACAGGAAATCTCCTGAAGCAGATAAAGATCCCGATACCCGAATCGCTGCCTGCGTACCTCACGTCGAGGTATAACCTGATGGAGCTTCACCAGGCTCTTCACAAGATACATTTCCCGTCCGGTCCAGCAGAGCTCGAAAAAGCCAGGTACAGGCTGAAATTCGAAGAGCTTTTCTATATTCAGCTGAACCTCCTGAGGTTCAAGAATAACCGCAGCAGGAAGTTCAGGGGATTTGTTTTTTCGAGTGTAGGCGAGAACTTCAATAAATTCTACTTCAATAACCTCCCCT
>JADDYF010000112.1 GCA_015712185.1 Bacteroidales bacterium | reverse complement strand
GAACACATCGAAAGAATTGCTATCGATGCCAGAGCTGATGGTTCATTCTCAATGGATCTCTTTCCGCAAAATATTTCGGCACAGCGTAATTTGACGGCCGAGATAATAAATGCTGACGGCTATGTTGCAGGAAGTGCAGGGATCCTGGTAAAACCGGGTGATTCTGTTTTAACCTTGAGATGCACTATCAGCAATCCCAGGCTCTGGACAGGCGAGACACCTCATTTATACAGTGTCAGATACTATCTCAGATCGGGGAAGAGGATCATTTTTTCGGGTATGGAAAAATTCGGTTTTCGTACCATTGAGGTCCGTCATGGAGACGGAATTTATCTGAATGGTACAAAAATAAAAATGAAGGGTATAAACCGTCACTGCTTTTGGCCGGAGAGCGGGCGGACACTTAATTATGATCTCTGCCTGAAGGATGCCCTGCTGATAAAGGAGATGAACATGAATGCCGTACGGTGTTCCCACTATCCTCCTGATGTTGAGTTTCTCGATATCTGCGACTCCCTTGGTCTTTATGTTCTCGATGAGATAGCCGGATGGCAGAGGTGGTACGATACCCCAGTAGGGAAAAAGATAGTAAAGGAGACCGTTATCCGTGATGTGAACCACCCTTCGGTGATCTTCTGGGATAACGGGAATGAGGGAGGTACAAACAAGGAGCTCGACAGCGAATTCCTTTTGTGGGATCCTTCAAAGAGAGATGTGCTGCATCCTCATCACAGGCCGGGTAACGCCTTTAATGGCATTGACTGCAATCATTACGAACCATATGCAAGCGTGCAGAATATTCTGAAAGATTCGCTGATTTACATGACAACAGAGTTTCTGCATTGCCAGGATGATGGCGGAGGAGGTGCCGGGCTTTACGATTACTGGGAACTGATGTGGGTATCAGAGCGGTCTGCTGGCGGATTTCTCTGGGCTCTTGTTGATGAAGGTCTGTCAAGAACCGATATGAACGGATTCATTGATACCGATGGCGTTAATGCGCCGGATGGTATGATGGGACCTCACCGTGAAAAAGAGGGAAGCTTCTTTGCAGCAAGGGAGATATTCTCACCGGTCCACATCGGGATGAAAGAGCTCCCTGTGAATTTTACAGGTGCAATCTCTGTCGAGAACAGGTATCATTTTATTAATTTCAGCAAATGTTCATTTAGTTATAAACTGGTAAACTATAACAAGCCGGCCGACTGGCTCCCGGGTTATGCTGATGTTCCCGGAACAACCATTCAGCCACCTGATATCAGGCCGGGATCTGAAGGAGAATTAAGAATAAATCTTCCGGCTGACTGGAAGAATTATGATGCACTGGTGCTGACTTCTTCCGATCCTGCCGGTAATATTGTCTGCAGCCGGACATGGCAGATAAAAGCCAATGAAAGAATAATTGCTGGTTTCGTCAAGTCCAATGGCAAAGCCAGGGCTGAGCTATCCCGCACCGACTCAACAATCACATTGAGGGCCGACGGCATTTCTGTGACCCTGAGCAAAAAGACCGGCAGAATTAACAGGGTTGTTTATAATAACCGGACAAACATCGCCTTCACAAACGGACCGGTACTTACCAGCGGTGAAGCCAGGCTGACAGAGATCAGGGAGGTATCTGAGAATGACGGAGTTTCTGTAGAGGTTATTTATGACGGAAATCTAAGATATCTGAAGTGGAAGATGCATAATTCGGGCTGGCTCAGCCTTGATTACCAGTATGAGTTAAATGGTTCTTACCAGATCGCGGGTATCAGTTTCTCTTTCCCTGAAAATTATGTGGCGCGGGCCAAATGGCTGGGCGACGGACCGTCGCGCGTCTGGAAGAACAGGCTGCAGGGTGTTGAATATAACGTATGGAACAAAATATACAATAATACCCAGACAGGAGCCTATCCATTCTTTTACCCCGAGTTTAAAGGCTACTTTTCCAACTTTACATGGCTGGAGCTGAGCACTGCCCAGGGGAAGATATTAATGGCCGCTGAAGATAAAGGCTTGTATCTCAGGTTATATAATTTCTACGGAATCACAGGGCCGGTATCTTACCCTGAGCTACCACCGGGAGACATCTCCTTCCTCGACTGCATTCCTGCCCTGGGATCGAAGCTGGCAACAGGTCTGACAACGGATGCGTCAGTTTATGGCCCGGCCGGGAAACTGACAGAAGTGAGCGGTCTGAAGAAACATAAACTATGGTTCTATTTTGGCGTTCCCGATGTCGAGTAACTTTAGGTCGATATATTTTTTATTTCTTCTCTGCTCCGGAGAGGAGTGTTCTCTTACCTTTATAAAACCTGACTTATGACTAAAATAATTCTAATACTTACATTCCTCTTCGCCCAGGTCCTGGCAGCCCAGCAGGTCTCATGGCCGCAGGTAACCCGTTTAAACAAACCATGGACACGCTGGTGGTGGCCTGGAAGTATTGTGACTCCGCGCGATATTACCGCCAATATGGAGAAATACGTCGAAGCTGGTCTGGGCGGAATGGAAATAGCAGTAATCTATGGCGTAAAAGGACTGGAAGACAGGTTTATCAATTACCTGTCACCCAAATGGATGGATATGTTTACTCATACGCTTAAGGAAGCTGAACGGCTCGATATGGGTATAGACCTGGCAAATGCATCGGGATGGCCATTTGGCGGACCCTGGGTCACCCCCGATGATGCCTGCAAGAATATCAATTATAAGATCTACAGTCTTAAGGGCGGCGATACTCTCGCTGAAAAAATCGAGTTCAGGCAGGCAGCTCTTCTTAGGCCGATAGGTCAGAAACCTGATATCACAAAGCTGATCGATCCTGTTAGCAGGAATAAGGACCTGCAGCTTTATGCTCTCGATCAGATACGCTTCGAAAAGCCGCTTCCATTATACTTTCTGGTTGCATATTCCGACAAAGGACAGGTGCTGGATCTAACAGAACTGGTAACTCCTGACAGGGAACTGAAATGGACAGCTCCTCCCGGGAACTGGACTCTCTACGCGCTATTTGAAGGGTGGCATGGCAAGCAGGTAGAAAGGGCCGGTCCCGGTGGAGAGGGCGATGTTATTGATCATTTTTCCGGTCAGGCTGTCTCCAACTACCTGAAGCATTTTGACACGGTATTTAACAACTATGACCTCAGAACCCTGCGCGGCTATTTCAATGATTCGTACGAGGTTGACGACGCTTCGGGACAAGCCAACTGGACCAACACACTTTTCTATGAATTTTTCGTCAGAAGAGGATATGATCTGGGGGCGAATCTCCCTGCTCTATTCCAGAAAGATACTCCCGAGAAAAATGCCAGAGTATTATCTGATTACAGGCAGACGATCTCTGACCTGATACTTGAGAAATTCACCACACGCTGGACCGGGTGGGCTCACAAACAGGGGAAGATAACCCGTAACCAGGCTCACGGCTCCCCGGGGAATATACTCGATCTGTATGCAGCCAGTGATATTCCTGAAACTGAGGGCTCGGAAATCACAAAGCTCAAATTCGCATCTTCGGCTGCGAACGTAACAGGCAAACAGCTTGTTTCGTGCGAGGCTGCAACCTGGCTTAATGAACACTTCTCCTCCACCCTCGCCGATGTGAAAAAGGCTGTAGATATTTTCTTCCTCGGCGGAATAAACCATGTGTTTTATCATGGAACATGTTTCTCACCGGTTGATGAACCATGGCCAGGATTTCACTTCTATGCAGCCGTGGAATTTAATCCCTCAAACAGTTTCTGGAACGACTTTAAAGCCCTGAACAACTATGTGACCAGGATCCAGTCATTCCTCCAGACAGGCCGCCCTGATAATGACATCCTTCTCTACTTCCCTGTTTTTGACCGCTTTGCAGATTACGGAAGGGGGATGCTGGAACATTTTGATGCGATCAGCCCTGCATTCAACGGAACTCCATTCAGAACAGGAGCGGAATTAATGCTTGAAAAAGGATATACATTCGATTATATTTCTGATCTTCAGATTAGTAACACAGAGGTTGATAATGAAATGCTGCTTACTGAAGGAAATACTTACAGGACACTTATTCTCCCGGGATGCAAATTTATCCCGATCGAAACCTTTTCCAGGATACTTAATCTGGCAAATGAAGGTGCATATATAATAGTTTACGGGAACCTTCCTGAAAATGTTTCGGGATGGGCAGACCTGGAAGTCAGGAATAATGCCTTCCTCCGGATGAAAGCCGGACTGAAGTTCGTAAATACCGGGAATGAAGGAATAATGAAGGCTCCGATAGGAAAAGGTACTGTGATTATAGGTGATGATCTCAATAAGCTGCTAGTATATGCAGGGATAGGTCAGGAGAAAATGGCTGACAATAACATAAAGTTTGTCAGGCGTCAGAGCCGGACAGGCTATCATTATTTCATTTCAAATCAGGGAAACGGGGCATATGACGGATGGCTGCCTCTGAATGTTTCAACCACATCTGCAGCTATATTTAATCCAATGACCGGCGAATTTGGTATCGCTAAATTCAGGAAAACGGGAAATGGAAATACAGAGATACATGCAAGGCTCTATCCTGGTGAGTCATTAATTATATCAACCTATAACAACAGGATAAAAGGAAAACCATATAACTATTTTGATCCCCTGGCTGTTCCTGCTGAAATAGCTGGGAATTGGAGAGTTGAATTTATAGAAGGCGGTCCGGTATTACCTCCGGGAAGAGGAATTGACAAGCTGATCTCCTGGACTGAATATGGAGGTGAGGAAGTGAGAAATTTTTCAGGGACAGCCAGTTACACAATCTATTTCAGCAAACCTTCCGGAAAAGCTGACGCCTGGGACCTGAATCTCGGAAAAGTCTGCGAAAGCGCCCGTGTGATACTCAACGGGAAAGAAACAGGAATACTTATCGGTCCCGATTTCAGGATAACTATAGACAGGAAAGAAATAAAGCCGGCAAATAAACTTGAGATCAGAGTCTCAAACCTTATGGCCAACCGGATAGCTTATATGGACCGTAACAATATAGAATGGAAAAAATTCTACAACATCAATATGTCTGCAAGGCTGAGGCAGAATACAAAGAACGGGATCTTTGATGCCTCAGCATGGCAGCCTAGAGAATCGGGACTCATAGGTCCTGTTACGATCACTCCTTTGAAGAAGGTTCAGTAACTTAATATCTTAATAATTCATAAATTCCCTATGAAAAAGCACATAACACGCCGTCTGTTCCTCAGGAATACCTCTGTGGCAGCAGCTGCCATCACCCTGGCAGGAACAAATACATACGGATGCACTGCCTTTAAATCCGAAACAAAAAACAAACTACCGCGATGGAAAGGCTTTAACCTGCTCGACTGGTTCTCCCCTGCTCCGCCCAGAAATCCACAGGGAAGCAACCGGACAACCGAAGATGACCTGAAATGGATGGCCGACTGGGGTTTTGATTTTGTCAGGATCCCGATGGCTTATCCCAGGTACCTCTCATTTGACAGAACCCGCGATATTACCAGGGATGAGGTATGCAATTTCGATCCGAAGATCCTTGAGGAGGTCGACCAGCTGATCTCAAATGCACATAAATACAATATTCACGTGAGCCTGAATCTCCACAGGGGGCCAGGGTATTGTATCAATGCAGGATTTCATGAACCTTTCAACCTCTGGAAGGACAAGG
>JADDYF010000092.1 GCA_015712185.1 Bacteroidales bacterium | reverse complement strand
ACGGACAGTAGCGACGATGACCACGGCGTTTGTCAGGAGATTGCCAAATCGCGATTTGATATCGAAGAATTTTTCGGCACCAAGTTCGCTGGCAAAGCCGGCTTCAGTAACAACATAATCGCAAAGCGACATTCCCGTCCTGGTGGCGATGATTGAATTTGTACCCTGGGCAATATTGGCAAAAGGCCCTCCATGTATAAGGGCTGGTGTTCCTTCCAGTGTCTGGACAAGATTTGGCTTGATCGCATCTTTCAGGAGTACAGCCATAGCTCCATGTGCTTTAAGGTCGCGGGCAAACACGGGTTTTTCGGAAAAGGTATACCCGATAAAAATGTTTCCAAGTCTCTCCTTCAGATCCATAAGGTCTTTTGCAATGCACAACGTTGCCATGACTTCTGAAGCAGCAGTTATATTGAACCCTGACTGACGCGGTACACCTTCTGTTGTTCCTCCAAGACCAATAACAATGTCTCTGAGCGACCTTTCATTCATGTCCATCACCCTTTTCCATTCGATGGTCCGGGGATCGATTCCCAGATTTCCATCCTTCAGCTGAATATTATTATCAATCAGCGCGGCCAGCAGATTATGCGCCTTCTCAACAGCTGCCATATCACCGGTGAAATGCAGATTGATGTCCTCCATAGGTATAACCTGCGAGTATCCGCCGCCGGCAGCTCCTCCCTTTATACCAAATACAGGTCCCAGCGAAGGTTCACGCAGCACAACAACAGCATTTTTGCCTATATGGTTAAGCGCCTGTGCAAGTCCTATTGAGGTCGTGGTTTTTCCTTCACCTGAAGGTGTCGGAGTAATAGCTGTTACAAGAATGAGCTTTGCCTTTTTTATCTTATCCTCATCCATGAAATGTAAAGGTATTTTTGCCTTGTACCTGCCGTAAAATTCCAGATCACCGGGAGGTATACCCAGCTTTTTGGCAATATCCACTATCGGTCTTATTTTCGCTTCCTGTGCGATCTCAATGTCCTGTTTCATGAAGATTTTTGTGGTGTATAAAGAATCTTTAACGAATCTAACATTTCCGATCCAAAAAATCAGATTTTTTTCTATTTTTTTTTTGTAAATTGAACTCCATTCAGGTATTAAAATATTTTTGAAATATAAACCTAGTATTATGGAAAAAAGAATTACGGATTTGTACAAAGATTATAAGGCTGGTCTTACGAACCGCCGCGATTTCCTGAAGAAACTGGCGATGTTTGCAGGAAGTACTGCTGCTGCCGCTTCACTTCTCCCTGTGCTTGAAGAAAATGAAATTACAGCTGCCAGAAAGCAGAAAAGCGAACAGGGCGTCATTGCCGAATTTGTCAAATATCCTGCTGAGACCGGAGAGATGCGTGCCTACCTTGCCAGACCTGAGAAAGGGAGAAAATTTCCGGCAGTTATCGTGATCCATGAGAACAGAGGCCTGGTGCCTCATATTCAGGATGTTACACGACGGATGGCAAGGGAGGGATTCCTTGCCCTTGCTCCTGATGCACTTTCGCCTGTAGGCGGAACACCGGAAGATATCAGCAATGTAGGCGAGCTATTTAAAAAGCTTAACAGCGAGCAGACGGTTAAGAATTTTGTGGCTGCAGTAAAATACCTCAAGACACATCCCAATTCGACCGGAAAGGTAGGATGCACAGGTTTCTGCTGGGGCGGTGCAATGACAAACCAGGTTGCGGTCAATACTCCCGACCTGGGTGCTGCTGTACCATATTACGGCAGACAGCCTTCTGCCGAGGATGTTGCAAAGATTAAAGCCCCCATAATGGCTCATTATGCTGAAAACGACCAGGGAATAAATGCAGGGATCCAGGCTTTTGAAGAAGCTCTTAAAAAGAACAATAAGGAATATCAGATATTCTCATATCCCGGTACCGGTCATGGTTTTAACAACGACACCAATGCCGGCAGGTATAATGAAGAGGCTGCGAAGCTTGCATGGCAGAGGACGGTAAGTTTCTTCAAAGAGAAGCTTAAGTAGAGAAATCTGCATCAGACATTCTTCTGATCCAACCAGATATTCCGCAGGGTCTCAAGAAATGGCTGGCAATTTTCAAAGAACATCTTATACCCGCTGCAGAGGTAATTTAATCCAGGTTCACCGTCAGGAGATTTGATGAAGCGGTTTTTGGGACATTCACCATTACACATCTCCTTTACCGTGCACTCAATACAATAACGTGGAAGAGTCAGGGATTTTGCCATGCCGAAAGCTCTCTGCCTTTCACTGTCGAGGTAATAGCCAACCGGGCGGTCAGCTATATTGCCAAGGTAGTGTTCCCTGTCAACATAATGATCGCAGGAATAAAAATCACCGTTATGCTCCACAACGGGAACTCCCCCGCAATTCTCCCTGAATATACACATGGTATGCTCCTGGTTAAACGCCGGCCGTAGAGCCTCTTCAAAAATCTGGATCTTTATTTTGCCGATGTCCTTTGCGATCCATTCATTGAAGATATCGCTGAGGAAGCTGCCGAAATCATTCGCTCCGACCGACTCAGTACTTACCCCGGTCGGGGAACCGGGATCCCTGGTGACCAGCGGAAGGAATGTTATGTACTTTGTGCCCAGCTGTCTGAAGAAATTATAGATTATCAGCGGATACTTCACATTTTCGGAATTCAGCACACACAATATTTCGGTTGTCACACCATATTTCTGAAGCAGCTCATAACCATAAAGTACATTTTGAAGCGTAGGTTCATTCCTGGTTGTTCTCCGGAATTTATTATGCAGCTCGCCGGGACCGTCAATGCTTATCCCTGCAATAAAATCCTCAG
>JADDYF010000089.1 GCA_015712185.1 Bacteroidales bacterium | reverse complement strand
AAGGAAGCCAGGGCTGATATCATCGGGACTTTCGGTTATAAATCGGGCAGGGACACGGACAAATTTACCGGTTTCAGCATGAAGAAAGGGAAAACGGGGGCTCCGATTCTCACAGACGATGTACTGGCCTGGTTCGAATGTGAAGTGAACCAAACCATTGATACAGGGACACATTTATTATTTATAGGAGAGGTTATTGATGGCGATATTTTGGATGCATTTGCCGAACCGTTGACTTATGCATACTATCGCGAAGTAAAAAAGGGCAAGGCGCCCAAAAATGCTCCTACCTATGTGGATGAAGAAAAGCTGAAAAAGCAGGTTCAGTCTGCTTCTTCCGGTAAATACTATTGCACTGCATGCGGGTATGTTTACGATCCGGCGATAGGTGATCCTGAACATGGTATAGCTGCAGGAACACGATTTGAGGACCTGCCTGAAAACTGGGTTTGCCCGGTTTGTGGTTCGGAAAAAATTGCCTTTGCTAAGAAATTATAGGAATATCTGAACTAAACTAATTTGATATGGAAAAGAGTATAAAAGGAACCAAGACGGAACAAAATCTTATGAAGGCTTTTGCGGGTGAATCACAGGCAAGGAATCGTTATGAATTTTTTGCCTCAAAAGCGAAAAAGGAAGGGTATGAACAAATAGCCGCAGTTTTCCAGGAAACCGCCAACCAGGAGAAAGAGCATGCCAAGCGTTTCTTTAGTTTTCTGGAGGGTGGAATGGCTGAGATCACCGCGAGTTATCCGGCCGGTACAATAGGGTCAACCAAAGAAAACCTTAAAGCATCAGCAGAAGGGGAAAATGAAGAGTACACCAATTTGTATCTGATGTTTGCAGAAACAGCACGAGCAGAAGGCTTTCCTGAAGTATCAACAGCTTTTAAGATGATCGCAAAGATAGAAGCTGAGCATGAACGCCGTTACCTGAAACTGTTGCAGAATATTTCTGAAGACCAGGTATTCATGAAAAAGGGCAAAGTATGGTGGAAGTGCCTGAACTGTGGATACGTATACGAATCGGAAAAAGCAATGGAGATCTGTCCTGCTTGTCAGCATCCGAAAGCATTTATGCAGATCAGGGAGGAGAATTATTAGGCGGGAATCGGGTTGTGGTTTTCCTTATCGTAATAAAAGCAATAAAAAATCTCGATCTTATCATTCCCGCTTCAGAAATGTTGTAATTTTATGTTCTGTTTCAAAAAACAGAATACAACCTGAAGCGCATTATTTTTGATATCAGGGATTCCTTGGTGCTATACACAAGTATCAGCATGGGGATTTTTTTGTTTATGCTTTTCTTTCAGCCATTCTCCAGTAGATTCTCCGATCTGAACAGTGTATTATTATTTAATGCCGGATTTGGCGTAATCATATTCCTTCTGCTTCACATTATTCATATTCTCTCCAGGGCATTCAGAGAGCGCAGCCAGGAGATTCTTTCTTATTTTAACGGATTTGCTTTAACACTCCTGGGTTCTGTCGCCTTTGTCTTTTATCTCAGATACGTCGGTCAAATCAACATTGGATTTTACACCGTGTTGAAAGTTGCCCTGATTTGCCTGGCACCCCCGGTAATCTTGCGGATATACCGCCTAAACCACGATCTGAAACAGGAAAACGATGTACTTTGGAAAGAGAATTCACACCTGCAAAACCGGCTCAGCGATTTGACTGATCAATCTGTCCAAAAATTCTTCGAGTTTTATTCTGCCGATACCAATGCTGAAATTTTGAAACTCGACTTATCCGATATTGTGTTGATCAGATCGGCTGATAATTACGTTGAGATTTATTACAGGGATCAGGACAACATCAAGAAAAAGCTTATCAGGAATACCCTTAAGAATATTGAACAACTCATGAGTCCTCATGATCAATTTATACGGTGTCACAGGACCAGTATCATCAATGTCATACACATTGAAAAACTCCATTTAAAAATTGATTCCAGCTTTATTGTTGTCAAGAAACTAAATGAACACATCCCTGTTTCACGTCAATACCTTTTAAAGCTGAAGGAGGCTGTAGCCAAAAGGCAGGGGTGAATGGCATTTACACCAGCTATCTGTCATTCACCGTTTTGTTCTTCACACGCCACAAAAACCAGTTGTTAATCCCTTCTTTTTCTCCTTTTGTAATGAGTCTGATAAATTTGTAACCGCAAATCTTCAAATCTGAACAGACGATGAATATATTATTAGTATATCCTCAATATCCCGACACCTACTGGAGTTTCAAGCACGCTTTAAAATTCGTGTCGAAAAAGGCAGCCCACATACCGTTAGGACTTATAACCGTGGCATCCATGCTGCCCCGGGAATGGAATAAACGGTTGATAGACCTGAATACTTCTTCACTTCGTGATTCAGATCTTACCTGGGCCGATTATGTATTCATAAGTGCCATGGTAGTGCAATCGGTTTCCGTAAAACATGTTATCACCCGTTGTATCCAACATAAAGTAAAGATTGTAGCTGGTGGTCCTTTGTTTACCGAGGAATATGAATCATATGAGAATGTAGATCACCTGATTTTAAAC
>JADDYF010000081.1 GCA_015712185.1 Bacteroidales bacterium | reverse complement strand
TTAAAATATCCCAATGTACATTATGAAACATCTGTAACTCTTTCATTTTATAAATACCATTCAGCGGATGTGATTTACGACTTGCTTGAGATATGGGCTGAGAAATATACCGATCTTGTTGAGCTGTACGAAGTCGGACAAAGTTATGAGGGACGCCAGATACTGCAGATCACAGTAACAAACAAAAAAACAGGAAGGGATACCGACAAGCCTGCGGCATTCTTTGAAGGCGGCCGTCACAGCGGTGAGGTGACAGGATCGGAATCGGTTCTGTGGCTTGCAAAATATCTCATTGAAAACTATGGAAGTGATCCTGAGGTGACTCAGCTCCTGGATACAAAAACAATTTATTTAAAGCCGATAAACAATCCGGACGGGCATAATCTTTATATGCATACTGCCCAGAGCAACAGAAGCACTGTACGCCCCGAGGATAACGACGGTGATGACCTCCTGGACGAGGATCCGCCGGATGATCTTGACGGGAATGGCATTATTCTGACGATGAGGTGGAAGGATGAGAAAAGAGGGACCTTTATTGCTGATCCTGCTGATTCGACAGGCAGGATCATGAAGAGAGTGCCGGCAGGGAAAGGGATATGGCTGACTTCATCGGAAGGGATCGACAACGACAATGACGGAAGGATAAACGAGGATGGCATCGGAGGTCTTGACCTTCACCGGAACTACCCCGAGAACTGGAGGCCGCAGTATGAAGCCACCGGAAGGGGAAATACCCAGGGCGGAGCTGGTGAATACCCTTTGAGCGAAACCGAAACAAGGGCTGTTGTCACATTCCTGCTTTCGCATCCGAATGTTTACGTGGTAAATTCAATGGACACAAGCGTACCTATGCACCTGAGACCGCCCTCGACATCGCCGTCAGCCGAAAGGATGTACCCGGAGGACCTCAAATGGTACAAGCTGTTTGATGATATAGGAAAGAAAATAACCGGCTATGCACGTGCAGGTGATGTCTATGATGATTACGGAGGCGGCAGGCCTCTTTTCGGACACGGACCTGATTTCGGGTACTGGTATTTCGGTTCAATATGGTACGGCGATGAAATATGGAACGGCGGGAGGGGCAAGGACCTTAACGGCGACGGCAATACCGATCAGCTCGACATGATCATCTGGGATGATTCTGAGAACGATGGAATGGGATTCACCGAGTGGGCGCCGGCAAAACACCCCGTTTATGGTGATATAGAGACAGGCGGACTTGATCCGAAGTTCTTCTCACAAAACCCCCCTTCAAAGCATCTCGAACCATGGATCAAAAACCAGGCTCTTTTCAACCTCGAGATGGTTAAGCACCTTCCGGAACTTGAATGGGAGAATATTGAAGTCAGGAAAACCAGATCCTATAAAACCGATTCTGCCGATTACAGGCTTAAGGTAAGCTTCAGGAATACAGGAAAACTGCCGACCGCACTTAAACAGGCATACCTTGTAAAAATTGTAACAGAGGACAGGATCGTTCTTGAACTTGATACGGCAGGAACTGCCGCGGGAAAGCAGGTATACAGGATCATTGAGGAAACAAGGACCTCACCGGCCGGTGACAGGGGAAGAGGATTTTCAGATGTCGAAAGACCTGTTCAGAGAAGGCCGGTCTCTAAAAACGTATCTTTCACCGACGGCGGAGCAGTAACAACAGGTGTGTTTGAAATAAGGCTTTATGGCCAGGGTGAATTGAAGGGAAAGGCAAGTGTTTATTCGACAAGAGGAGGTGTTTTGAAGGATAGAGAATTTGTGATCAGGTGACAGCCGCAGAATAAACATTTTGATAACTTTAAACCGGGCCGGGTATGCAAATAAATAAGACCTGACATTTAAAATTTAAATAAATAAAAATCACAACTATGAAAATGGAAGAATTCAGAGTAAAGGATATTCCACGCAGGAGGTTTCTTGAACTGAGCATGAAGGGGGGATTGCTGATAGCTGCGACACCCGCCCTGTTAACTCAGTTGATCTCGTGCCGGAACGGGGCAGGAGTATCTCCGGGACTGGACATGGACAGGGAGATGCTTGCCATGATTATAAAAAAAGCTCTTGGAAAGGGAGGAGACTTTGCTGATGTATATCTTGAGAGCAGGATCTCACGTCAGATCGTCATGGAAGAGTCGAAGTTTAAAAGCGGATTGTACGGCATAAGCCAGGGTGCAGGCGTAAGAGTCATCTCAGGTAACAAGACAGGGTATGCATACACTGATGAGATAACCAGGGAAAAGCTGTTAAGGGCAGCAGAAGTTGCCTCGTATGTTGCACAGAACAGTGCCCTGATTACACCTGTGGATATATCGCCGGCAGCCCGTCCGTCATTTGTTACGGTGAAGCAGCCTCTGGGCGAAATTGCCGATGAGAACAGGATTGAGATAATGAAGAGGGCTGACCAGGCTGCAAGAGATTACGATCAGAGAATAAAAATGACGATGGTCGATTATAACGACGAAGTAAGAAGCAGGGTGATTGCTAACAGCGAAGGAGTATATCTGAAAGATGAATTGCCATTGTTGTTCTTTATTGTCCAGGCAATGAGCGATGACGGCCAGGCCAGGCATATGGCGCGTGAAAGACTGAGCCGGCATTCGGGTTTTGAGATGTTCACTGAAGTCACTCCCGAAACTATTGCCAGAAATGCTGCCCGCGAAGCTGTTGCCATGCTTGAGGCACAGGATGCTCCGGCCGGAATAATGGACGTTGTTATGCAGAACGGCTGGGGAGGAGTACTTGTTCATGAAGCAGTCGGCCATCCGCTGGAAGCTGACAATATAGCAAAAGGTGTCGGGGCCTTTACAGGTAAAATGGGACAGAAGGTGGCAAGCGATGTATTCACTATGGTAGACGACGGTACGCTGCCCAATTTCCGCGGCACAATAAATTTTGATGACGAAGGAACCCAGGCCCGGAGAAATGTCCTGATTGAGAACGGATACCTGAAGGGATTCATGACCGATATCCTGAGTGCAAAACAGCTGGCAATGATCAGGACCGGAAATGGAAGACGGGAGTCGTTCAGGAATATACCCATACCCAGAATGACCAACACATTCATCGCTAAGGGCAATGATAATCCTGACGATATTCTCGCATCGACGAAGAAGGGGATCTATGTACAGAGCCTTAGCGGCGGAAGCGTCAATCCTGTCACCGGTGTGTTCAATTTCACATGCCGTGAGTCATACCTTATAGAAAATGGAAAGAAGACAAGGCCTGTAAAAGGGGCAACACTGATAGGTTCATGCATGGATGTCATATCGAATATCGATGCAGTGGGCGATGACCTTGATTTCGGACCGGGTATCTGCGGAAAAGGTCAGTCTGCAGAAGTAACAGCCGGCCAGCCGACAGTCAGGATAAGAGGGATTAATGTGGGAGGCAGCAGAGCCTAGCTTAACTATTAAAATCAAGAGGAGATGAAATATTTAGATTTAACGGAAAAGCTTGTAAAGAAATGCATCAGTCTTGGAGCAGATGCAGCAGAGGTTTATATTCAGACGTCCAGGAACCTGTCAATCAACATTCTCAAGTCGGAAATTGAGACAATAGAGGAAGCTTCATCACAGGGAGCAGGATTCAGGGTTTTTGTTGAAGGCAGGATGGGATTCAGCCATTGCAACGATTTCAGCGACAGGTCGCTTGAAGATACTATTTCAAGAGCTATTGCATTTGCCAGGCTCTCCACTCCTGACGAGAACAACATTCTTCCCGATGATATGGGCATGACAGAGATAGCCGACCTGTACGATCCGGGGATCGCTGCTGAACCGATGGAAAGGAAGATAAACATGGCACTCGACCTTGAAAAGCTGGCAATGAAGGACCCGAGGATCACAAAAAGCTCTGGTTCAGGTTACGGGGAAGGAGAAGCAGAGATATTCATCGGGAACTCGAACGGCATCCTGAAAACTTACAAAACATCAGGATGTTCTGTAGGTGTCTCGGTCGTTGCAGAGAAAGGCAGCCAGAAGAACACGGGCGGAGAAAATTGCTCCAGGGTGTTCTTCGCTGATCTTCTCCCGCTGGAGGAGATTGCCGCCGTTGCTTCAAAAAAGGCGATACAACTTCTCGATCCCGTTATGATCAAGACTCAGAGAGCAGCTGTAATATTTGATCCGGATGTAGCGCGATCGATCCTGGGAGGAGTGCTGACAGCCATCAATGGTGAACGTGTCCTTCAGGGTGCCAGCTTCCTGAAAGATTACCTCAACAAACAGTTTGCCTCACCGCTCCTGACAATGACTGATGACGGTACAAGGCCGAGAAACACCGGGAGCTCGCCATTTGACGGAGAGGGTGTCCCGACAGGAAAACGCATACTTGTCGAGAACGGAATATTAAAGAGCTTCATTTATAATACTAGGGTCGCCAAAAGGGCAGGTGTCAGTAATACAGGAAATGCATCCAGGAGAGGATTCAGCTCACTTCCGGGGATCGGTACACATAATGTACATGTGTCAACCGGCAGGCACACAAGAAATGAGATCATCGCTGCAACAAAAAAAGGCCTGCTGCTCCTCGAAGCGACCGGTTATGGTATTGATCCGGTAAGCGGCAATTTCAGCGGAGGTGCAAGCGGGCTCTGGATAGAGAACGGCGAGATAACACATCCTGTAAAGGGGATCACTGTTGGTGGAAAGGCGTTCGACATACTGAATGCTATCGATATGATGGGTAATGACCTTGACCTGAACCGGAATAATTCAGCACCCACCTTCAGAGTTGCAGAGATACAGATAGGAGGTAAATAGACTGATATTTTCTGAAAAAGTTTTACTTTAGCGATCGGGAAAAACAGGTTTATGGCAACAACTAAAAAACAGAATATCATGGTGAATCAGAAGAAAATAAAAGGCATTATTGCAATCCTTACCGGGGGAGGGGATGTGCCCGGGCTTAACCCGGCCATCAGGGCAGTAACTATCCGCGCTAACCGTGAGGGCTACAAGGTTATCGGACTCAGAAGGGGATGGGCAGGTGTTACCGAGCTGATAAGGGATCCCAAGGCAGATAACAGCAACTGCTTCCAGATACTGACAGATGACATTGTCAATAAGGCAGGACGGACGGGGGGTACTTTCATACATACATCAAGGACCAGGCCCAGCCATATGTCAAAGGCTTCAGTTCCCGATCACCTTAAGGGTACCTATAATCAGGAAATGAATGACCTGACACCGGAAGTGATAAAGAACCTCGAATGGCTTAACGTTGATTATCTCATTCCAATAGGAGGTGATGATACCCTCAGCTACGGTGTCCATCTCTATAAGAAAGGAGTAAATGTAGTCGCTATACCGAAGACAATGGACAACGATGTCCCCGGAACAGATTACTGTATCGGATTCAGCACGTGTGTAACGCGTACTATTCAGATGACCAACAGCCTCAGGACTTCTGCCGGATCGCATGAAAGGTTCCTTGTGCTTGAAGTCTTCGGACGCTATGCCGGATTCACGGCAATGCTCCCAACCATGGCCGGTGCGGCTAACAGGTGCGTTATCCCTGAGTATAAGTTCGATATTGAACTCCTTACAAGGCTGCTTGTTGAGGACAGAAATCTGAACCCCAGCAAGTATTCTGTTGTCATTGTCTCCGAAGGCGCCATTTTCAAGGGCGGCGAAATGGTGTTTGCCGACAGTGAAAAAGATGCATACGGACATGCGAAGCTCGGAGGTATAGGCGACCTGGTTTCTGCAGAACTGAAAGAGCTTTCGGCAAAATTCAATAACGGAAAGACTGTAAATGTGATCAACCAGAAGCTGGGCTATATGGTACGCGGAGGTGATCCTGATTTCCTCGATTCAATTGTGCCTATGGCTTACGGCAACCTGGCTCTTGATCTTATCCTGAAAGGAGTGCACGGGAGGATAGTTGTTCTGAAGAACGGAAGGTATGACAATGTGCCGATCGATGTGGTGACTTCTTCCAAAAAAGTGGTGAAAGTTTCAGATTATTATAACGTCGAGAGGCTGAGGCCATATTACCATAGTTTTGAAATGAAACCATTCCTTCTGATGGCTTCGGATAATTAGATCGTAATTGAAGAATTACTGTAGGGACGTTGCATGCATCGTCCCTACAGTTTTTAATAATATTCTGTTGCAGAAAGGCCTTGTCATAAAATCCACCGGCAGCCGTTACAGGGTTCTGTACGGTGAAGGGAAGATTATTGATTGTACAATCAAGGGGAAATTCAGGGTGAGAGAACTGCGAACTACCAATCCTGTTGCAGTCGGTGATAATATTATTTTTGAATTTGAAAAAAGCAACACTTCAGGTATAATTACAGAAGTTCTTGACAGAAAGAACTATATCCTCAGAAGATCTTCAAATCTGTCAAAAGAAGCACAGATAATTGCTGCGAATATCGACCAGGTTTTCCTGATGATAACCATAATATATCCTGAAACACCTGTTGAATTCATCGACCGTTTTCTGGTTACAGCCGAAGCTTACAGGGTACCCGCATTCATCATCATAAATAAGACTGATATTTATGGTGATGAGGAAACTTCAAGAATGACGAACCTTATTTCAATGTACTCAAAAATCGGGTACGGCTGCTTCAGACTTTCTGTTAAAAATGGTTCGGGGATTGATACACTGAAGGAGAAGATGAAAGACAGGATCAGCCTGATCTCAGGTAATTCAGGAGTGGGCAAATCGACCTTTCTGAATTTGCTGAATCCTTCACTCAGACTCAAGACTGAGGAGATTTCGGATTATCATAAGCAGGGCAAACATGTGACGACATTTCCCGAGATGCACCAGATGCCGTTCGGAGGTTTTATCATCGATACACCGGGGATAAAAGGTTTTGGTGTTGTTGATCTGGAGCGGAATGAGATATACCATTTTTTCCCTGAAATATTCAGAATTTCAAAGGATTGCCGGTTTTACAACTGTCTGCATGTCGATGAGCCGGATTGTGCCGTCAGGGCTGCCGTCGAAAGCCTGCAAATTGATCCTTTACGCTACAGGAGTTATATCAATATCATCGAAGATGAAAATCGGAAATACAGGTGAGCTGGTTAACGATTTCCTCAATTAAGACTATCTTTACACTCTTGGAAGTCAAACAATTTTAAAAATGAGACGGATTTTAATAATTGTTTATGCAGTATTTCTGGCTATACTGCTCATGAATTTCCTTTACTACAAGGCGCTCTATGATAAACAGCAGAATTATGTTGTCTCACTGCTGAACAGACAGGTACTTATTGTCGGACTGACTGTCGACAGCACCAACAACTATTTCATCAGCGATCTTAACGAGATAAACTTTTCCGAAGATATTGCAACGTTCTTCACTGATCCGAAGAATAAATCAACAGCCGAGGAGAAAATGAAAATATTCTTCTCAAAATATCAGGCATTTGTTACAGGGATCAAGCTTTTTGACAGGGACAGGAATGAATATACCTTAAAAAGGGATGGCGATACCTGGCTGCCGCAGCAATTTACCCTTCATGCGCAGGGAGAGCTCTTTAATATGGAAAAAGCAGTACAGGGTAACAGGGAAATAGAATATTATCTGCCGGTAATTAAGAATAACACAACAGTTGCAAACATTGTCGTAACGGTCGACTACATGAAGTATTTCAATGAATTGTTTGAGATCTATGCTCTCGATGAATTTCAATGGCAGTGGGTTGTGACCAATACCGGCGAGGTAATCTATAATAACAATGAGAGGAGTCCGGAATACCAGGATCTTGAAAGGATAACAGGCGCACTTGCAGAAGGATCCAACGGGAGTCTGGTTCACAAAGCAGATATTGACGGAACGGAGAAAAGGATTATTTCATCATACTATTCGACACAGCTGCTACAGCGAGACCTTGGACTGGTTTTTTCAATACCGACTGATCTGTTCCAGAATTATATCATAAGGAACTCTGTTATAATAGTGAGCGCTACATTGATTCTTATACTTCTGATAATCTTTTTATTCCGCAGGTTCATGCGCACACAGTATTCGGAACTGAAACATCTTAAAGAATCTGAAAAGATGCTGTTCAAAATAATCGATGATATGCCTGCAGGGATTGTCATACACAATAAGAAAAGGGAGATAATAAAGGTGAACAGGATAGCTGCTTCGATGTATGCATATTCCGGTGAAGAGGAGATGACAGGCAAAATCTTTCCTGAGACTACAATGTCGGATGCAAGCGAGTATTTTGCCAGGAATCTTGGTCCGGGTTTTAATCCGAATCAGTTTGTAATAATAAAAAAAGAGAAAGGGGAAACAGTATTGTTCAGGAACAGCATACCGGTTGTGTTCAGGGGAGAAGATGCAACAATGGAAACATTGACGGATGTAACCTCGCTTGAACTTGCACGGCAGCACGAAGCCAGAGCCAATCTGTCCAAATCGGAGTTCATGGCAAGAATAAGCTATGAAATACGTACACCTTTGAACGGAATAATAGGCATGGCCGACCTCCTCAGCAAGAATGATCTTTCGCCTGAGGTGAAGAATATTGTAACCCTGCTGCACAGTTCGACGGATATTCTCCTGAGTATTATCAATGACCTGAATGATTTCTCAAAGATTGAGGCAGGGAATATGGTAATTGAGGAAATACCTCTGAAAATCAGGGACGAAATAAAACACTCCATTGAACTGGCAAAGACAAAGATTGCCGGAAATGATGTTAATATATCGTTCAATGTCAGCAACGATGTGCCCGAAAGCATTATCGGCGATCCGTTCAGGCTCAGGCAGATCCTGATCAATCTTTTAAATAATTCTATAAGAAATACCCCGGTGGGAGAGATCCGCCTGGAATGTGCCGTTGACAAGAACGACGCCGGAGTTCTTACCCTTGGATTTACACTGATGGACAGTGGCATCAGATTTGATAAAGCCACTCTGAACAAAATATTCGGGGAATATGTAAATATAGAATCGAAGTCTCTCAGGAACACTGATGATTCGGGGTTTGGTACTATACTTGCCAGGGAGTTTGTTGAGTTGATGGGCGGACAGCTCTCGGCCGAGTCCCCTTCAGGGATTTCCGGTGAAAACGGTACCAGGGTTCATTTCACCTTGAAGACCTTCTCAAATGACAAACCTGAAAAAAATATTTATGTTGAAAAGATAAACACATTCGATAAGATCAAAACCCTGATTATCACCGGAAGCCAGGTTCGCAACGAAGATATACTTGCCTCATTCCATAAAATCGGGCTTGATACTTCGGTAACAACATTCCAGAAGTCGACTCCGGCACAGCTTAAAGCCAACCTTTCAAATCCCGGCGGGAGATACAGTTTGTTGGTTATACTTGATACTGAGGAATTCAACGGATTTGAAGCAGCAGCTTCGATATGGGAAAATAAACTCTCCCCGGGTTTTATCGAGCTAATGGTTAGTACGAATGATGAAAGAGGTAATTTCAGGAAGTGCATAACCCTGGGAGTTGATCATTACATGATTAAACCTTTTGATACCTCCGACCTGGCAGATGTCCTTCATGAAAGTTTTCCTAATCTTGAATACCGATCGGAAAAAGAATATACCAGCCATCTGAGGGATGACGTCCGGATACTGATTGTAGAAGACAACAAGCTGAATCAGAAAACCATCGGGGCTATGCTGAAGAGCATGGGATATTCGTTTGATCTTGTTGATAACGGCAAGGAGGCCTGTATCCAGGCAAGGACCAAAAAGTATGATCTTATTTTCATGGATCTGATTATGCCTGAGATGGACGGATTCGAGACATCAAGGAGAATACTTCAGAGCGACAATTCCGTACTTATTGTAGCGTTCACCGCTGATAGCATGCCTGAGTCAAAAAGAAAGGCTGAGCTCTCGGGGATCAGGGAGTTCATTGCCAAACCTGTCAGGCTCAATGACCTCAGGCAGCTCTTCATGAAGTATTTTGAAAAGAATTAAAACGGGATTTCAGACAGTTAATTCCCGAAGGAGATGACTCCCTCTGTTTCTGCAAAGATTGATATTGAAAGATTTCTGGAACTGGCCGGCGAGTATCCGGTGGTGGATGTCAGGTCTCCCTCAGAGTATCGTCAGGGACATATTCCAGGAGCCATTAATATCCCCCTGTTTGATGACAGGGAACGTGAGGCAGTCGGCATTAAATACAAGAATGAGGGACGCGGCAAGGCTATTCTGAAGGGAGTTGAGCTAACAGGTCCTTCAATGCACCTGAAGCTTTCGCAAGCCCTGAATATTGCAGGCAAAGGGAAGCTCCTTGTGCACTGCTGGAGAGGAGGTATGAGATCAGAGGCAATGGCCTGGCTGTTCTCGCTCGGTGATATTGATACTGAAATTCTTGAAGGTGGATATAAATCGTACAGGACATATATACTTAAAAACCTGACAGAAAAACGAAGGATGATAGTGCTCGGGGGAATGACGGGGAGCAGTAAGACAGAGATAATCGGGCTCCTTAAAAAGGAAAATCACCAGGCTATTGACCTTGAGGATCTGGCCTGCCACAGGGGATCTGCTTTCGGTTCACTGGGACAGCCGTCTCAGCCGACCTCTGAGCATTTTGCAAATCTGCTGTTCAACGAATGGACAAAGACCGGCACTGAAGAACCAGTGTGGGTTGAGGATGAAAGCCGCAATATAGGCACAGTATTTATGCCCGACACGTTTTATAACAATATGCAGGAGATGCCCGTAATAATCCTTCTCATGGACATTGAGACACGGATACCGAGGCTTGTCAGGGAATACTCAGCCTTTCCTCCTGAACTCCTGAAGGGAGCTGTAATGAAGATCAGCAGGAGACTAGGTCCGGATAAGGCACGGGATGCCGTGACAGCAATTGAATCGGGAGATTTTGCCAGTGCAATAAGGATAACCCTGGCTTATTACGACAAAACATATTTGCACAGCTTAACACGAAAAAAGTCTCGCGAAATCCTGTATGTCAACACTGATGTGGATGATGTGGATATAAATGCACGGAAGGTACTTGAAGCAGCACGTAAGGTAAAATGGCTATAAATATAATTTATTGATTTTTAATATCTACAGTATCTACCCATTTGTAAATCTTGTCTGATCTTCGCAGATAAAAAGGCACCATAATTGAACAGAGCTCTCCCCTGGATGCCTTACCGGTGCTCTTAAGGTCGACCCTTATTTCCGTTACCTTATATTCGACCACTCCGGTTGTCGGACCTATAATAAGGATTGTATCGTCAACATTCATTTCGCCGTTCTCGAGTTTTATCTCAGCAACATTCTGCCGTGTAAAGTAGTTTGTAACCTTTCCAAGATATACTTTTCTTTTGGTGGCACTCGATCCGTAACGATTATTCCATTCTCCGAGTTTCTGTCCGAGATAATACCCGTCCCAGAATCCCCGGTTGAACACTGTTGAGAGCCTGTCCATCCACGATTCGACCTTCCCGCGGCTGTAGGTTCCGTCGAGCACCGAGCTTACCGCTTCGTTGTAGCATGCCGATACAGTCCTGACATATTCTGCTGACCGTGCTCTTCCCTCGATCTTGAGGACCCTCGCTCCCGCATCAATCAGCTTGTCCATAAATCCTATGGTACAGAGATCTCTTGGCGACATGATGTATTCGTTGTCAATCTCAAGCTGGTACCCTGATTCTTTTTCGGTCACAATATATGCTTTGCGGCATGTCTGATAGCAGTAACCCCGGTTTGCCGACCGGTTGTTTTCGTGAAGACTGAGATAACACTTACCTGAGATTGCCATACATAATGCACCATGGGCAAACATCTCGATCCTGACCAGCTCTCCTGATGGACCTCTGATATCCTGTTCGCGGATGGAGTCATAAATGAACCTTACCTGTTCGAGATTCAGCTCCCTTGCCAGGACAACAACATCGGCCCACTGTGAATAAAACTTCAGAGCCTCTGTATTTGTGATGTTGAGTTGTGTGGAGAGATGTACCTCGATGCCCGAGTCGAAAGCATGCCTGATGGCGGCAAGATCAGAAGCTATGACAGCCGATATCCCATTGGCGGCAGCGGCATCTATTATTTCATTCATTTGATCAATTTCGCTGTCATAGACCACCACATTCACAGTCAGGTAGCTCTTTAATCCGTTCTCACGGCAGATAGTTGCTATTTCCCTGAGATCGTCGAGGGTGAAATTATTTGAAGAGCCGGCTCTCATGTTAAGATGCTCTGCCCCGAAGTAAACCGAATCTGCGCCACCCCGGATCGCAGCTCTGAGGGATTCGAACGAACCTGCAGGGGCCATTATCTCAATTTCCTTCCTCTCCATAACGTTGATTGATTATCTGTTCAGCACGATCCTTATGCATGAACCTTTACCAAGTTCAGAGTGCCTGACAAATATCCGGCCTTTATGGAATTCTTCCACGATTCTCTTTGTCAGAGAGAGTCCCAGGCCCCATCCGCGCTGCTTGGTAGTGTATCCGGGGGTGAATATTTTCTTGAATGATGATTTTGGTATTCCCTTCCCCGTGTCAGTTATATCGATAAGAACATTTTTGTCGGTTTCGGTTACATGTATCCCTATTTCACCGTCTCCTTCCATCGCGTCAATGGCATTCTTGGAGACATTCTCAATAACCCATTCGAAAAGAGCTTCATTGACCGGGACCTCAACCATGTCACCGGAATCAAAGCTGGTTACAAACTTCACTCTTGATGAGGTTCTTGACTTCAGGTAACCAATGGTTCGGGTAATGATCTCTATTATATTCCCGTTGGCAAGGGGAGGTTTTGATCCGATCTTTGAAAATCTTTCAGTAATCTTTTCGAGCCGTTCAACATCCAGTGCAAGCTCCCTGCTGACCGATAACTGGGGATATTTATGCTGGAGCATTTCGATCCATCCTGCAAGCGACGATGTAGGTGTTCCAAGCTGGTGCGCCGTTTCCTTTGACATACCTACCCAAACCTGGTTCTCTTCAGCCTTTCTGGATGAGCTGAATGCAAGGTATGCCACGAGGATGAAAAGCATTATGATCCCGAGTTGTACGTACGGGTAATAGATAAGCTTTGTGAGTATTATGCTGTCTTTATAATAGATCTTATTGATGAATCCGTTCCCGAGGTCAATGATAATAGGTTCCTTTTTCTTCTTCATCTTTTCGAGACTCATTTTCAGGAAATCGGGATCCTTGCTTCTGGCTGAATCGAAATTCTTTGAATCAATAATACTGTCGGAACCGTCCGTCAGGATTACCGGAACGGTACTGTTGTTTTCTATTATGGAAAACGGGAAATCAAGGTTCTGGCTCGGATCAGCAGAATTGATCATTATCGTGGCTTCGGCCCACAACTCCACCTTCTTCCTTTCCTCGGCCTTGAGGATGCTGACCAGGTTCTGGGTATATATCAGAGAACCCAAGCCTGTGAGGATTGCGAAAAGGAACAGGAAGAGCATCCACAAGGTCTTATTTCGGTAGGTATTCAAATTGTGCTATTTACAGGATGTTATTATTATCATTTTCTTCTTGTCACAGGCGGTTCGGATCCGGTTTTTGTTGTATCAATTTCTTCCCATGTGATCCTGAACCTCTTCTCACCGGCCGGCTTCTGTTTCACTGCCGTATCTGTCCTGAACCACCCGTATTCCTGGTTGAGTATGGTTTTCAGGTTCTGCCTCTCTGCTTTAATATCATTCTTTATCTGGCTTGTCGCAGCTTTCAGATCGTAGCTCACCTTTACATCATCTCCCCTGTCTTCCAGTTTCAGAAGGACAGATGTCCTGCCGAGCCCGTCGTCCTTAATAACCCCGAATTCGGAGGAATTCGGACGGGGTTTCTTGATTTTCTTGCTGAGAATCTGCGACAACAGCATCTTAACGTGGTACTCATAATCATCATCAAAGCTGTGCTTCCCGTTAACGGAAAGATCAGCCGCTGATGATTTGATATCCATCTGAGGTATATAAAGATAATTGTTTCCTATCAGTAAATCGTTCTCAAGCTTCTCAAACCTGATGGTTTCCAGCTCGGATAATTCAATAAAGGAGGAGAGCTGCATAACAGGTTCAAAATTTACGAGGATACCGTCGACAATTACATATCTGCCTTCAGCGGAGAGAGATTTGATTTTCGGTCTCAGGAGGGTATCCATCGGCATCAGCAGGGAGAGTGATCCTGATAATGACCCGGCAATATTCTCGGCTTTAATAAAGTCCTGACCAAAGTTACGGAAAGTGATGAAAGCGCTGTTTATATCAATGTTTTCGAGATTGAAGCTTCCCCTGGCAACAAGAGACTTGTCAGTGTTCTGCGCAAATAAACCATTACCGGAGATAGTGCCATTTAGTGTATTTATGTTAAGCGATTTGAGATTCAGGACTCTTGGCCCGTAACTTAGTATTCCCCTGATCTTTCCGGTAGTCAGTGTTTTATAGGAAAGACTGTCAACATCGAATCTGAGATCCAAAATGATATTGCCGGGCAGGTTGAATGCTGTTCTTCCGGAGGCCGAAGCGGCTGATGCCCCGGTGGATGGAAAGAGCTTTGCCGGTACTAACCTGCCGCATGTAACATCAGCTTTTGCCCTCATTATCGCCCGTTTGCCGGCAATCCACTCAGGCAGGTTGAAGAACTCCCCGTTTACAGTGAGATTGTGATCCCTG
>JADDYF010000063.1 GCA_015712185.1 Bacteroidales bacterium | reverse complement strand
TTTTTACCCCTGATGATGTAAAAATACTGACGTTAATCCTCCCATATTGCCGTTCGGGAAGAACAGCTTTGATAAAGGTTCCGGCCGGATTGGGGTACAATACCGGGAATGCGGTATCCGTAGTATCGACCGGATTAATTTCCGGATACATCTTAACATCAATATCAGCAGCCTGATCATCCTCAACGGTTACGTCTGTCAGAAGTAATTCTCTGTATCCCCCGGCAGTAAAAAGCAGATCCCATGTTCCCGGTTCAATCAGCCTGACAAACCTGCCTGTCAGTGAATCAGAATATACATTTGAATTGTCCTTGTCGTGCTGCGGAATAAAAATTCTTGCAGCGACCGGAACTGAAGTCAGTGCACTGTAAACTTTTCCGTGTATACCGTACAATGCATTTTCAATATATCCCAGCAGCGAACGCCAGTTGTAATTCCATAAGGGACCAAGCTGGTTGAGCGGTGTTATGTAATCATCATCGAGTTCTATAGTAACCTCACGGCCCTGCAATTCATAAGTAACGAAATCCTGACGGCCTCCGTTGACCTTATACCAGTCATATCCGTTCGTAACACCATTATCGAGAAATGTCATATAACCGGGAACAGAATATTTATGCACAGTATCAGCATAGTTCCTGCTTATCCTGTAGAACCAGTCATTATCAGCATGCAACCTGAACCACCTGTCCCACGGATAATTTACCACCTCAGCACCGGAATGAAGATTAACAGACAAGACAAATCTGTGCCTTCTCAGGAAGTCTGTCATATCAGCGGTTTCCTTCTCGGGGATTTTTCCCGGCTCCTCAGAATCAGGAAAATTCCTGTTGAGGTCAACACCGTTGGCATTAAACCTGGTTGGAGAGGAAATTGTATTTCCGGTACGATACATACCATCAGGATTCGCAAGCGGATTGATCCAGATCTCAAGGTTATCAACAATGTTTTTCACCCTGGCATTACCGGGATAATTTTTTAACAGGAAATCTGCAAGATGCAGCATAAGAATAAATCCTCCTGTCTCATCCCCGTGCATCGATGACGTTAGAAAAACTTCAGGCTCATCTTCGTCGATATCAGCACTATCTGATACCTTGACAGCCAGAACCAGCTTGCCATTTATACTGGTTCCTATAGTGTCAATGTCGGCAAGTGACGGGTAGTCTGCACTAAACTTCTTCATTATCGAATCATACTGGGTATAGGAGGGATAGGTCTCCCACTCCATAGATTCTTCAATATCAGCAGGAACTGACACACCCTTTGCCTCAATCCTTTCAATTATTTCATAATCATAACGTTGAGATATAAACCATTCAATTGTGCGGGGAGATAAAATAATATGAACCTTCCCGTCCTTTACTGACGCTACCGACAGTTTCCCTGTTATATAATTTAATGCCTGTTCTGAAATGCTGCTTATTATTACCTCAGCCTGTCCCTTCTTCCTGACAATATCATACAATACGTCATCCCTGGAAACATTCTGAGAAAAAAGCGGTATATTTAAAACAGCGGATACGGTCAGTATCAGTATAAGGCGTTTAACCATACCATACCTACACGTTGAACCTGATATGAAGAATATCGCCATCTTCAACAATATAATTTTTCCCCTCAATATGAAATTTACCGGCTTCCTTGCAGGCATGTTCCGAACCCAGTGCAATAAAATCGGTATATTTCATTACTTCAGCTCTTATAAATCCTCTTTCCATGTCGCTGTGTATAATCCCTGAAGCCTGCTGGGCTGTCATCCCTCTCCTGATTGTCCAGGCTCTGATTTCCTTAGGTCCGATTGTGAAAAATGTTTCGAGATCCAATAATTTATATGCTGCCCTGATAAGCTTGTCAACTCCGGGTTCATCCAGTCCTGCATCTTTTAGAAACGCCAGGCGGTCATCTTTATTTTCGAGCTCAGCTATTTCAGCTTCGATTGCACCTGCAATGGTCAGTATCCCGGCATCTGTTCCCTTAAGGAACTCTTTCACCCTTTCAACATAGTGATTGCCGTGGACTGCAGACATTTCGTCCACATTGCAGACATACAAAACAGGTTTCATCGTAAGCAGGAAAAGGTCATCAGTATATTTCCTCTCTTCAGGTTTCAAACCAAGTGTCCGGGCATTATTGAAACCTTCGATATGTTCCCTGACATGATCAAGAACCTCAATGCCATGTCTTGAATCCTTATCTCCTGCTTTGGAAGCTTTCCTGAGACGGTCCAGCTTTCTTTCAATAGATTCCAGGTCTTTAACCTGCAACTCAAGGTCGAGGGTCTCAATATCTCTTACCGGATCGACTGAACCATCTATATGCGGCAAAACTTCGTTGTCAAAACACCTGAGAACGTGGATGAGTGCATCTGTATTACGGATATCTCCAAGGAACTTATTGCCAACTCCCTCGCCCCTGTTTGACCCTTTGGCCATCCCGGGAATATCAACAATCTCGATGGTGGTATGGACAATCCGTTCTGTAACCTGATGCTTCTCAAGTTCATCCAAGCGCGGATCGGGAACCTGCACAACACCTATATTTGATTTTGTAGCGCTGAAGGCTGCAGCGCTTGTCTCTCCCTTTGTTCCGGAGATACAGTTGAAAATTGTTGTCTTGCCGACATTTGTTATCCCGATTATTCCGCATTGAAGTGCCATCAGAGAGAGGAGTTGAATTCTTGCGCAAATTTACTATTTCCTTTTTCTAATCATATTACATTATTACTTTTAAACCTTTGATTGATGCAGCCATCTAATTAAAAAGACGTTTTGCAATTGAGTAACATAAAGCCCGACAACTATATCTCTGAACTACTTAAGAGCGACGTCAACAAGGGATTCAGGCTTTTGGTGGAAAGATACAGTTCAAAATTGTACTGGCATATCCGCCGCCTGGTAATACTCCATGAAGATGCCGACGACGCCCTGCAGAATACATTTATTAATGCATGGCGGAATATCAGCAATTTCAGGAGCGAGAGTTCACTGTATACCTGGCTTTATGCCATAGCAACCAACGAATCACTGGCAGTTATCAATAAAAGAAAACGTAATGCCTCTGTCTCACTCGATGACCTGCGAGGCTACTTCCTAACCTCAGTGGAAGGAAGCACCTGGTTCGACGGAGATGAAGCGCAGGAAAAACTCCAGAATGCAATATTACAGCTGCCGGACAAACAACGTATTGTGTTCAATCTTAGATACTTTGATGAGATGTCGTATGAAGATATGAGTAGAGTGCTGCAAACATCAGTTGGAGCCCTGAAAGCTTCTTATCATCACGCTGTAAAAAGAATTGAAAAAATATTGGGAGAGAATTAAACTTACACGGATCTTTATAATCTAAATTAATGATGAAAATGCTTGATGAAATACCCAAAAAGAATCCTTTCAGAGTACCGGGGAACTATTTTGAAGAGATAAATAAGAAAATCATTTCTTCAACTTCAGAAAAGGCGCTAGTCACCCGGAAATCCGGGATATATACCGGGTTCAGACCTTACCTGGCTCTGGCAGCTGCTGTTGCAGCTTTTGTCTTATTGGGTTACGCTGCACTTAAAATATTAGGTGGTGACAAAGAGAGAAATATTACGGCCGAATCAGGCATCCAGGAGTACTCCATCCCGGAACTTAATGAGATCGACATTGCCACCCTCGAAGAATATGCTGCTAACTCACTGACATACGATGAACGGCCTGACGTAAGCAATTCGACAATAATAGATTATCTGATACTTGAAAATATAGAAATAAATGAAATATATGAATTATTATAATCCTTTGATTATGAAAAAGGGATTTATGGTTATCGTGGTACTGATAATAGTTTCAGTAAGTGGTAGTGTGCTGGCACAAAATGCTAACCTTGACAGACTGAATGCCTACAAGATTGCATTTTTTACCAGGAGATTAAATCTGACTCCCAGGGAAGCTGAAAAGTTCTGGCCTGTATATAATGAGTTCCAGAACAACAGGAATAAAATCCAGCAGGAAAGAGGCCAGCTTAACAGGAATTTCAACCAGGAAGCATCCCTGATGAGCGATGAACAGCTTTCAGCAGCTGGAGATAAGCTGATTGAACTGGAGGTCCGGGAAACAGAATTAGCAGTAACATTCCATAAGCAGTTGAAGGGAATACTTCCTCCCGTTAAGATTTTAAGGCTGTACCAGGCAGAAAATCAGTACAGGATGCAGTTGCTTAAAGAATTGCAGGAAAGAAGACCTGTGAGGGATGAACAGTAAATGCAGAATATCAGGGTTTATGCGCCAACTCAGCCATGACAGCTGATTTAATTTCCTTAAGAGGCACTTTCTTCTGTACCCCTGTTGACATTATTTTTAAAATAACTTCGTTATTCCTTATTTCCTCGTCACCGGCAATAATAATATAAGGTATCTTCCTTGCGTCTGCATATGATATCTGTTTTTTCAGTTTAACAGGATCAGGGTAGATTTCAGCCCTTATTTCCTGGCTCCTGAGCATATCGAGAATCTTAAGTGAATACTCAGCTTCTGCCTGACCGAAATTAAGAAGAAGGACCTGTGTGGAGGCTTGCCTTATTTCGCTGAATAATTCAAGCTTAGTCATAACGTCATATATCCTGTCGGCCCCAAACGAAACACCAACACCCGAAACCCCTTCCATTCCAAAGATACCTGCAAGATCATCATACCGTCCCCCGCCGCAAATACTTCCTATATCCACATCTTTCGCCCTTACTTCTATGATGGCTCCGGTATAATAATTCAGGCCCCTGGCAAGGGACAGATCAAGTTCAATTCTGCTGTTAAGTTTTCTGTTCTCAATATAGTTAAAAAGCTCTTTCATCTCATTTATGCCATTCATACCAGGCTCTGACATAGTCAGGAGCTCTTCAAGCTTTGCGAGCTTATTCTGCGTATCACCTTTCAGGCTGATGACAGGTTGAAGCCTCTTCACTGCATCAGAGGAGATTCCTTTGCTTCTCAACTCTTCATTCATAGCTTCGATGCCTATCTTTTCGAGTTTATCGACCGCAACTGTAATATCTGTAAACCTGTCCGCTTCACCAATGTACCGGGCAATACCTGAAAGAATCTTCCTGTTATTGATCCTTATTACAGTAGCAATCTTAAACTTTGTAAATATATCGTCAATTATTCTGATAAGCTCGTATTCATTTAATAATGAATAACTTCCAATTACATCTACATCGCACTGGAAGAATTCGCGGTATCTGCCTTTCTGAGGACGGTCGGCTCTCCATACTGGCTGAATCTGGTATCTCTTAAAAGGAAAGACAATCTCTTCGCGATGCTGAACGACATACCGTGCAAATGGAACAGTGAGGTCGTATCTAAGTCCTTTTTCGCTGAGCCGGTTCTGCAGTTTAGAATGCTCACGTCTGACCAGGTCCTCCTGTTCCACACCTGAAAGGAAATCACCCGAATT
>JADDYF010000048.1 GCA_015712185.1 Bacteroidales bacterium | reverse complement strand
GTTTAAATTGAGATGATATTCATTTTCTTACCCTCTGTCTGTTCATAAAGCCTTTTTGCCGCCTCAGCTTTATCGCGGCTGAAGGAACGATCAAGGGAATTGGCCTTCATATAAGAATTATAGGCTTTGAAGTATTCCCTGATGTACATATAATAATCTCCCTTCGAATCATACACATTAGGGTTTTCCGGATCAAGCTCAATGTACTTGTCAAATGCAGCCTCAGCCTCGTCAGCCATCTTTAATGAAATATATGCATACCCCAGCTGATTATAAAAGGGTGCAGGATTCCCGGCAATACTGATTGCCTTTTTAATGGTTTCAACCGTACCTTTCGTATCTCCAGCAAGTGACTGATAGTAAATCATATTATTATATGAATTGGGATCTTCAGGATACATTTCCATCAGCTTCTCGCCGACGTCTGTGAGAGCGGTACGCCCCTGTTTCAGCCTGACAATTGCGCTTTTAAGAAGCTCTTCTGCATCACTGAGTCTGGCTTTGCAGTTAATTGCCGCATCTGCGTAATTATTAAAATCATCGGGCAACTGGTTTAAAAGGGAATAAAATGCCAGCTGATAATTAACCATAAAGAAATCGGGGTCCTGATCAAGCGCTTTTTTAAAAGTTTCAAGCGCCTTATTCAGGTTTACATCGTCAAAGTATTTCACAGCCTGACTGTAAAGGGACAATGCTGATCTGGAATTTGTTGTTACCGGCATCAGTTTTGCTTTTACCGGCTGGGTATATGCCATAATTCCAGCCGAAAGCAGCATTATCAATACAAAAAGCTTTTTCATCTGACTAAATTTTATATTTATTGAACCACACATTTTTTATTGTCTCAAACCTGTTGGATAACAAATAAAACCATCTGCCTGTTTTACGTTATCATAAGCAATCCGGTTTTTTTATTGGCAGTGACGATAATAATTAAACGCTGATACCCTTAAGCTTATTTCCTGCTATTTCGCCGTTATTACCAGGGATGCGCTCATTATACGCGCGGTCAGAATAAATCTTTGCTTTTTCATATTGGTTATTTCAGGTTGGATAATACAGGACTCGTTCTTCTTGTATATATAGTTGGATAAAATAAAAATAGACAAACTTGGAATGATAAATATAGGAAATCCTGAACTTTGACATCCCTGTAGCATTAATTATTATCTTATAAAACTAGCTCAAGAAATTTCGAAATAATTACTTGAATCCCTTGTTTTTTACTAATTTCATATCAAACAGATAGATTAATAATTAATATAATTGAAATTAGTGCTGCAATTAATTCAATTGAAGGTATTTTATGATCCGGATCGCTAATTTGTGGATTTTTTTAATTATAGTTTCCTCCGGAGAGAGTCTTTCACGCCTCAATCCTGCTTTATCTGAAATTATCGCTTCAGCTTATAACGAACAGGATACTTTAAGGAACAATCAGCATCTTTATACAGGAAGAGTATGGGTAAATAATTATCGCAGGATCGATGGAGATCCATTCCTTTTTGTAAGCTATTTTTTGCCTGGAACAGTTTCTGTAAACGGGAAAACTTACAGGAATTTAATTCTCAGATATGATATCCATAACGATGAACTGATGATCCCTGTCAGCCTTGAGGATATTGTGCAGTTAAACAAGGAAATGGTTGACAGCTTTTCTTTAAATTTTGAAAATAAAACATATAAGTTTGTTAAAATGCGTGATGATTCATTAAATGTTATCACAGGCTTTTTCCATATTCCGTATGACCGGCAGTCGGCATTGTATATTAAATATAATAAGTACCTTCTACCGGGTATCTCAGATAGAAGTGATGGGGAGTTCGTCCAGGCACAAACGGCTTATCTGGTAAAAAATAATACTTTTTATAAGATCAAGACTAAGAATAGCTTGTTCAGGGCATTGAACCTCAGCAAGTCTCAGGTCAGAAATTATCTTAGGGAAAACAGGGTAAAAATCAAAAAGGATTTTCCAGAAAGTTATGTTCCGGTTATCAGGTTAAGCGATGATTTAATAAATAAATGAGAAATAAGCTGACATTATATCATCTGATTTTTATTTTAACGTTATCATGCGCTGTTAACGCCCAGGAACCATACATTATACCCGGCGATTATAAAGGCCTGTCTTTTAAAGAGTTTACAAATAAAGTAGAAAGCCGGAATAAAATCAGATTCCTTTATAAAGATGAGTGGGTAAAAGATCTGAAGCTTGGGGATTATCCCGATTGTATAACGCTGTCTTGCATACTGGATAAGCTGTTCAGAGGTACTTCCCTGTACTTTTTTATTGAATCTGAAAACGTCATAATCACGAAGGATTTTGCTATAAATTTTTCAGATGAGATTAAAGAAGATGGAAAATATCTTAAACCTGATTATAACCTTAAACCATCCACGGAAGATCAGCCTGTTGAAGAAAACGTATTTGTGGAAATAGGAAATCCTGATGAAAAAAACAGACAGGGCAAGGTCACACTTTCAGGATATGTAACAAACAAAGAAACAGGTGACCGGATAGCCGGTGTTACCGTCTTCGTCAAAAATATTTCACTTGGGACGACCACCAGCGGGACCGGATTTTATACATTAACGCTAGAACGGGGATTTCATGAGATCAGGTTTTCGTATATCGGCCTGAAAGAGAAAAAAATCAATCTGAATATTTATGGTCAAGGCGAATTAAATGTATATATGTCCCGGTCTGTTGTAAACCTGGCAGAAATATTTGTGAGCGCCGAAAAGAATATAATACTGGAGCGGTCAGAAGCCGGCGTGGAAAAAATCGATATGAAAATCGCAGGCCTGTTGCCGACATCAATGGGTGAGGTTGACATCATGAAGAGCATCATTCTTCTTCCCGGAGTACAGTCGGTTGGAGAAGGATCGGCTGGTTTTAATGTCAGAGGTGGTTCTGCCGATCAAAACCTTATTCTTTTATATGGAGCACCGATATATAATTCATCCCATTTCTTTGGATTCTTCTCATCAGTTAATTCCGATATAATTAAAGATGTTACCCTGTATAAAGGAGGTATTCCAGGCCGGTATGGCGGGAGGATATCTTCGGTACTTGATATAGAAACGAAGGAAGGAAACGGCAAGGAGTTCGCGGGAAGTATCGGTATCAGTCCTGTTACAACTCACATAATGGTTGAAGGTCCCCTGATAAAGGATACCCTGACTTACCTCCTTTCAGGCCGAACAACCTATTCAGACTGGATATTCCGTATGATCAAAAATCCCATTCTTCATAACAGCAGGGCATCCTTCTATGACCTGAACGGTAAATTAACCTATACATTAAACAAAAACAATAAATTAGATGCTTCAGCATATTATAGTCACGACTATTTCCGGTTCAACCTCAGCAATATCTACAGTTATGACAATAATATCCTTGCACTAAGATGGCTCCATTCTTTCAAAAACAAGATTACCTCTGCTGTTTCAGTAAGCAATAGTTCTTACAAATATGAAATATCTGATCTGGAGGTACCGACAGAAGCCTATTCCCTGTCACACGATATAAACAGCACACAATTCAAAGCTGATTTTAACTGGCTGACAGGAAATAATAATATCAATTTTGGTCTTGACGTGAACAGGTATTCGGTTATCCCTGGCAGCTACCAGCCGGCAAATGACTCGTCAGTTGTCAATTCAAAAACTATTGAGAGTGAAAGAGCATTCGAAAGCGCTTTGTACCTCGATGACAAATTCTTCCCGGCCAGATTTTTATCAATAAATATTGGCATGAGAGTTTCATCTTTCCTGTCACTGGGACCTCAAACGGTATATCAATACAGCCCTGATTTCTCAAAAAGCAAATCCACAGTTATCGACACAATTAATTTCAGATCGGGTGAGTTTCCCGGCAGATATGCCGGTCCGGAATTACGAGCATCCCTTAACTTCAGGATAACAGATAAAAACTCATTAAAGATCAATTATAACAGAACGCGGCAATATCTTCACATCCTTTCAAATTCAGCCGCCATTTCACCAACAGACACCTGGAAATTATGTGACTATTACCTTAAACCTGAGGTTGGCAACCAGTATGCGGTCGGATTTTATCAGGTGCTTTTCAAAAACAGCATTGAAGCTTCAGCAGAATTTTATTACAAGGACATCAAAAATATGGTCGATTTTAAGGGAGGATCAACACTTACAATGGCAGACGATATAGAACAATATATGATCAATGTGAAAGGTAAAGCATATGGCATGGAACTGTCATTGAAAAAGACCCTGGGTAAAACCCGCTTCACCATAGGCTACACCTATGCGAGGACATATTTAAGATCCACAGGAAGCTTCAGGGACGAAATAATTAATTCAGGCAACTGGTATCCTGCTAATTATGACAAGCCGGATAATCTGGTAATTACTTTCCGGTATTTTTACTCGCGCCGGCTCAGTTTCTCTGCAGACTATACCTACAGTACAGGCAGGCCCATAACTATTCCGATTCACTCTTATTACATTGATAACATCCCGATGCTGCATTATTCGGAACGGAATAAATACAGGATTCCCGACTATTCACGGTTGGATATCTCATTAAAGGTAAGCGGAACCCTCAGATCCCGCAAGTTGGCCAATCCGAATCTCATCTTTTCAGTTTATAACCTGCTTGGCGTTAAAAATGTATATTCAGTATATTTCAAGAAAGTACAGGAAGTTATTAAGGGATACAAGCTATCTGTATTCGGAAGTGCTATCCCGGGTGTAACCTTTAGTTTTGATTTTTAAATATGAGAATTAAGGATAAACAGAAGCTGTTGGTGTCAATTATATTGTTTTCCCTCAGCAGTTGTATCGCCGAGTACACTCCCGATGCAGGTAAGGAAAAGACACTTCTCCTTGTTGAGGGTTTGATTACCGATCAGCCCGGAATTAATACTGTCAGGCTGGCCAGATCAATCCCTCTCTGGGATAAGAAGCTGGCCGAACCTCTGAAGGGGTGTACTGTATGGTTATCTGATGACATGGAGAATATTTACTATCTGAA
>JADDYF010000044.1 GCA_015712185.1 Bacteroidales bacterium | reverse complement strand
TATTACCTGAGGGATTGCATCGCGGCTATAACTCCAGATCTTTTCCCTTCTTAACATGTCTTGTGATTCGCCATCTATTGAAACAGTGTTGTGCATTTTGGTACTCCTGAACAACATACGCTGATCAGCATCAGCTGTATAGACATAACTTCCAGGATCGATCAGGAAAGATTTACCGTAAGTGAAGAGTTCAAATGAAAAGAGATCGCTGTGAGTATGAGAACCCAGACTTGATTCGGGATAAAGTCCCCTGCCTGTTGCGTTAAAAATGAGATAATTATCTTTCTTCCTCATAATGAACAATCCAATATCGGGAAATGCATTAGAATTCAGATCCAACTGAGAATCAGAAATATTATGCCAACTTTCAATCCCACCTTTTCCTCCGAATACTGAACAAAAGACATTAAATCCCTCTCCATGATGTTTCAAATCTGATCGGTTGAACAATAAGGCGCCTAACGACATAAGATACCTTAAGTTAGTGGTTTCCTGCCGGTTGAACGGCAATAAGCGACCATTGTCCTGGTCTCCAATAACGGGAGTTGTACCATCTGGCTTGAGACTATACATAATGAAATCAAACATCTTTTCAATTCTGTACCATATATCCGATGGAATTTCATGGCCATTATTCTTTAATAATAGAACGGGTATCAGTATAAGCTCAAGGACCAGACGGTTGTAATTTGTTGAACGTTCATAAGTCATACCGGAAGGGAGGATCTCAATCCTCATTTGAAGGAATAGTTCTTCCTTTGCCATTTGAAGCCAGTGCTTGGGTTCTTTCAGGTCACTGAACATTAATCCCAGGTGCATCTGTCCAGCCAGATCTGCAAGGTAATGGTTCCCGCTATAAACAGAACTTTTTTCTGGATTTCTCCAGATAAACCATCCATGCTCGTATAGGCTGCACTTAATTTTATCTATAGTTTTATCATCAAGGTCTTCTGTTCCAGCAATGAATCCAAGTGTCCAGATCCAGTTTACGGCCCTTATCGCTACATCCATTGTGCAACCCCAATTTATGGTGTACATCAGGGGATTTTCATCAATCCAGTTTTTCATCTGGTCAATACAGACCTCCGCATATTTCTTATTATTTGTCAGTCTGTATGCAAGACCTAGTTTCAATAAATGATGACAACGGCTTAACTCCCGGGGAACTTTTACATCAGAAGAAGAGTTTAAATCCTCCTGTATATACTTTTTATAAAATGTTCCGGGAGGCCAACGAAATCCTGTCTTGAAATCGGTATGCCATTCAATTGGATCAAGTTTAATATCACCTGACCCAAGGAGATTATATACTCCATTAATGGTTTTCTCCGCTTCCGTAACAATGATGCTTTTTTCTGCCTCATCAGCATAAACATTTTCCGGAATGTTTAATAATGACGACAATCTGGTAATAAACTCCCTTGAAATGATAGCATTTCCAGAGTATCTGTTTAATCTGCGAACGATTCTTTTTTGTAACAACCTGTAATAGTTCTCCGCAAGTCGTTTTCTTAACCCATGCTGGAAATACAATAACATCTCAAAAGAACTAAAGTATTTACTAGACTTGGCAGGCATAAATCACTTTAGTCGTCTTAATTACATTTGATCAGTATTCTGAATCCTTTGAACGAAGAGAATATGTTTCCCGCTCTTAGATTTGAGAAAATCATCAGAGTATTCAAATCTTAAAGTTAACTGGTTTTGACATGCCGAACTTATTATTGATCTGATCTTTTCCTCATCATCTTCATTGAAATTACTCGTTGTGGCTAATTTCATTATAATTTCTCCTCTTACCTCCTGAATTATCTGTATCATCTTAATCTTCTGAAAAACATTAGATTTATGGACAATTAAATGTGGTATCGTATGAGCAGAGACCTCTCTTCCATCAGCCTTTATTATAACACTTTGTTCCCGCCCCTCCACACTATCAAATATCAGGTGTTGACGACCGCACAAACTACACTCGTTAGAACCAAATGTTGCCAGGTCTCCGCTTCTGTATCTTATAAATGGGGTGTAAAAGCTTCGTATAGTTGTTCCGATAATCGTACCTACCTGGCCTTTTTGATCAACTGGCATTCCATTTTCATCCAATAATTCAACATAGCTGTACTGAGGCCAGACATGGAGTGATTTACTGTATTCACATTCACCGGCCAAAGTGGTACCCTCCGCAAGACCAAGCCAGCTGTAGACTCGCGTGTTATAGAAATTTTCAAACAAATTCCGCTGATAGTCATAAACCGCTTCTGATCCGCAGAGTATAGATTTAGGATTAAAATTAAGTGTTAGTTTAGATTCTAGCAAAACCTGTGTGAATTTGTAAAAGGTAGAAGGATGCACGTGAAAAAACTCAGGTTTTATACGATTCAGAAAATTCACATATTGTTCAATATAGTTTTTCGATATATGATAGGAGGAGAGGAGCCAGTCATTACTGTACCTGTATTTGAGAAACAAATGATTATTCTTAATAACCTCAGCCCTTAGAATAACACGCCTGCTTTTTTCACAATATCCCACCCGGTTCCATTGATTAACCATAAACGCGTGTCCAATTGAATCATCTACGCGCCATTTATAAAACCCCAGCGGGATGCCTGTTGAACCTCCTGTTGTAATGTACCTTAATTTTGATTTCTTAATGTATCTCGTAACTAAATCTGCCGACCTTTCACGAACTATTTCCTTTGTTAAAT
>JADDYF010000035.1 GCA_015712185.1 Bacteroidales bacterium | reverse complement strand
TCCGGTACATATCTACAGGTATATGGTATCACCGTTTATAAGACCTTCATGCAGGCATACTCCTTCATGTTCACAGTATATGCTCGATGCATTGAAGATCCATGGGCCGTTTTATGGTTTTGCTATGGGATTGAACAGGATTCTCAGGTGCAGGCCGGGGGGAACACATGGCTACGATCCGGTACCGCTGTTCAGAGTTAAACGATACAGGCCTTTTTCGCGATTTGTTACCAGTTATAAAACAGAAAACCGTCTGAAAAGATAGTAATACATTAATTGAGATTTCATACTGCAAGACCGCAAGACCGCAAGACCATAAGACCATAAGACCGTAAGACTAAAAGACATTCAAAATTTCAGCTCTTTTTTAAGCTGCTGATACCCGGCACGGCTTACAGGCAGCCTGTCGCCTGACTTGAGGATTGCGATATGATTATCCTTTCCGTAGGGTTCGATTCTGTTTATCTCGTGGACCCTGACAATAAACGACCTGTGGATCCTGACAAAATCCGTCCCCGGCAGGTTATCCTCGTAAAATTTCATTGTCTGCTGCTTCATGGCTTTGCCGTTCAGATGATGTATCATTACATAATCGTCCTGTGCTTCAACATACCGGATCTGGTCGACCGGGATAAGATTGATGGCGTTTCCCTTTCGCACCACAATCCTGTTGACGGGAGCTGCAGATTCGGGTTTTTTTGCCAGCAGCTGACTCACCGGTTCCTTCCTTCCTGTTCCCGACAGGATCTTTTCCGTGGCTTTCCCGACTGCCTCGAGGAAGCGACGTTTCGGGAAAGGCTTCAGCAGGTAATCCACAGCATTAAGCTCGAAAGCCCTGATTGCAAACTGATCATAAGCAGTTATAAAGATTATCTCGGGTTTCTCAGTGAGAACCTCCAGCAGTTCGATCCCTGTCAGCCGGGGCATCTGGATATCGAGGAAAACCAGGTCGGGTTTCATCGATGAAATGGTCTTAAGTCCGGAAAACCCGTCTGCACATTCGGCAATAACTTCTATATTGTCGAGCTCCTTCAGATAATGCCTGATTATTTCACGGGCAGGGGTTTCATCATCAATTATTACGGTTCTGATCTTATCCATTGGCAGAAGAATTTTACCATACGTATTGACATATCAGTCTATCTCCACAATTCTTATGACTGTTTTATTATTATGTTTATACCCCCTTCCCCGACCTTCCCCCAGGAGGGAAGGAGTCAAATTTATCATTTCCCCTCTGGGGGAAATAAGAAAGGGGGTCAGACATTCTAAAATCCCAAATATTATAATAATTCCGAAATGCTGCATTGTTACCCGATCCTAGGAATTATTATGATCCTTGTAACAAATTTATCTAAATTTTTAAACTTCCGAGGGGATTATAAGTGATACGGAATAAACATCGTTTTCCCTGGTTGTTTTAATGGATGCATTCTTTCCGTAGTATAATTCGAGCCTTCTGGAAACATTCAGGAGTCCGGTCCCTGTGCCTTTCCTGGATGAAGGAACGGATTCAAAATTATTGGTAATCTTAATTTCAATATGCCCGTCTGTTCTTTTTGCTTCAGTCACGATTGTGACTCTCTGTGTACTTTCATAAACTCCATGTTTTATTGCATTTTCGTAAAGAGGTTGCAGGAGCATTACAGGCATCTTGGTATCAAGGCAATTCTCGTCAATATTCTCGTCAGTAGTCAGTCTGTCGCCAAATCTCACTTTTTCGATATCGAAATACAACCTAAGGTTATCAAGCTCACTCCGGAGTGTGACAGGCTGTTCGTCTTTCTTTGATAGCGCATATCTCATGAACTCCGAGAGTTTGATTACCATATCCCTTGCCTTATCGGGATCACTGATGGTAAGTGAGCTTATTGAGTTGAGGCTGTTGAATAGGAAGTGCGGATTGATCTGTGAGCGGAGCATTTTGAGCTCTGTCTCTTTCACCAGGCTTTCGAGCTTTGCCTCCCTGGCTTTTTTCTCAGACAGGTTTGAGAGACTGACAAAAAGGAAATAGCTCAGGATGACAAGCATGTAGATGAAAAGACCGGTACCGATCCTGTAAAGAAGCGTTACATCCCAGTACTCCTGGTGAATATTCCTGTCAGGAAGCAGAAGCAATAATATTCCTTTTGAGATCAGGATCCACAGAACAACCGAAACTACGCCGATTGCCAGGAGGTTTAATATGAGAGATAGCGGATTCTCCTTTCCCAGGGTGAAGTAATTGAAAGGGTACCAGATCGACAGCGCCAGAACTGAAAAGATAAGCAGTGAAAGCAATGCATCGGCTATACTGATATTCACAAACTTGCCGTAGGCAAAATAATATAAAAGTGCCTGGCCTATACCCAGGAAGAGCCAGGCCAGACCCCAGATGATCAGACGAGTCCTGTTTGCAAGTATAGGATGTTGCATTATACAGCCGGTTAATAGCTTTTTACCTCACCGCCGCCGAATACAACAGCACCTTTCAAAACAAGCTGGCTTGACGGATCTACAGTCCTGCCGGGACTAAGCTTCCGTGAATCGCTAAAGCCTCCGAGGACAGGAGTAACCTCGATTGTTACATACCAGTGATCGGGTACAATTATTGTGGCTCCGCCAAAAACACATGCAATTTCGATATCGTTCCTCCCGGGAGCAAGTTTTGCTTTCGTAAGGTCAAGCTCTATACCTCCGAAAACAGTCGAGATCTTTCCACCTCTGAAATTCTGTGAAACGATCTGGCGCTCCCCTCCGCTGAAGATATTGACATAATCAATATAATCATCGCCTACCATGCCTTTTGTAGAGGAAACGCTCCATCCTTTCCGCCGTGAGACTATAAATATCACGCCAACAATTATGAATATTGCAGGCCAGAACATGTTGTATACATGAAATGTCTCGCGGAACAACAGCGGGATCATAAAGAATCCGCCGACAGCCATTACAATTATACCAGCCGTCTTTTCCGATGCTCCGAGGGTCATCACAAGGCCTACAACCACAAGAAGCATCTGCCAGCTGAAAACGACATTATCAATAAAGTCGGGGAATATTCCTGTATTCCTGATAACTAGGAATAAACCTGCCAGGACCAGCACGACACCGATAATGATCCTGTTGCTTGGGGGATTACGGTGTTCAGGTGACGCAGGCCTGTTTTCGTCTTTGTAATAATTATTAGTTTCCATAGCAGTAAAATTATCTTTTTCTTAATTAATCCTGTTTTTTCTTTTCACAAACGATGAAATAATAAATAAAATTCCCAGCAGCATGATTACGGCCGGCCAGTAGATTGTTCTGAGCAAATCGGGAATATCGGTGTAATAGTGTTCCAGCATGAACCAGCCTCCACCGGCTATAAGTAGCAAGCCCCCGATAAACTGGAAATTAAGCAGAAGCAGCAGACCAACAAACACCATTGCTGTTTCCCATGTGAAATAGCTTTTTACACTTCCGAGATGCAGCATATCATTCAATGCGACAATAAGGGCCAGCCCGAGGACTATAAAAAAAAGACCGATACCTACCTGGGGATGATGCTCCCTGTGTCTTTTTAAATGTTTATCTGTATTTGCCATAACTGAAATCTTTTATCAGTGTCAAAAATAATCTATGTCATTTCCCATATAAAGATAAAATCGGCAAGCTGTTATATTTTACCGGTAAACAGGCATTTCAGGCTATAAATGTTACTTTTTTGTTCATAATTTTTTTAATTGAATAAGCTTTCATATTTTTGCAGACCAAAATTTAATGAGATGTCCGGATCGTTTGCCATACCAGTTGGTGGAATTAAAGATGGACTCCATTATTATGATTTTGAGATCAATAAAGAGTTTTTTGACCAGTTTGAGGAATCGGAGGTAAAGGACGGGAGCCTTAAAGCCGGCATTGAAGTCCGGAAAAGCTCATCACATATCGATCTGAATATAAAAATCTCAGGAATTGTGATGACTCGCGGTGC
>JADDYF010000012.1 GCA_015712185.1 Bacteroidales bacterium | reverse complement strand
TTGGTTTTTCACTGACAGGTATCATTACATTTCCCGGGTCAATATATGAACTGAACTTCACCGAATAGCTGGTTATTGAAGGACAGTTATGGGTAATTCCTGCGGCTCCCGTGAAGAAGAGCCTATCTCTGACTGCCGAAAGTATGACGTCGCCGGCAAAAGAGAATGCCTGGCTCATCATGAATTTCTGGCTGGCAGGGATGAAGCCCCTGGCCGATGTTGTCATCGTGTCAACTGTCACCTCGGGAAAGTTAATCTGCTGGATGTCCCCGTCTTCGGTTACATAATCGTATATTCCGCTGCCGCTGTATCTCCTTGTCGATTCTATATCCACCCTGGCGGAATGGAGTATATGCCTGTTGTTAACAGCAATTATAGCGTTCTGCAGCTGTCTTATCTGTGCCTTGCGGTTGATTGTGATCTTCCCGCTTTCCGGCTGGATCAATGCATCGGCAATATGGATATAATTTATATTCTCAGCTTCAATATATTCATCATCAACGTGGTAGCTGCCTTTCCATGATGAAAATGCTATGGTATCCTTGAGGTTGTTCGTGGCAAAGAATGTAGGTTTGTCGAGGTTTGAAAAATTGAGTCTGAGAAGCTGGTCTCTTGGAAGCAGGGGTGTATCTGATTTTCCCTTCTGTTCCATCTTCAGGACCCTCTCTTTCATATCGTAGACAAAATCAGTCATTGTACATATATATTGTACTTCGGGAAACTTGACGACTGAGGTGTCAGTATTCAGATGGAATTCTGCGGTACTCAGACCGAAGCTGATGTCTGCCTTAACATTCTCTGCAACAAAAGCATATCCGCTCGTTGAGGGCGATTTGAGATTGTAATCTGCTGTATCTGCCCGTATCTCAGCGGACGCAAAACCAAAGTTGCCGGAGGTTATGCGTGAGTCGGTCATATTTATGACACCTGATCCTTTCACTGTCTTTGGTGTGAGTGTCAGGCTGCCGTCGAGCACAGTTCCGTTTCTGAACATACTGAAATACTTACCCTCGGAGTTGACAGCCAGGAGCTCATCTTTTTTAGTCAGCCATTTTATAGAAACATCCTGACTTGTAAGATCGGGGTATAATCCAAGGGAATCTCTGTCAATATCGAAGGAAGTTGCCCTGGTAATCAACGAATCGGGGAAGAATCTGAAATCTTCTGATTTGATTGTGGAGGTAAGGTATTTTACGGTACCGCTTCCTGTAAGACCATTGTTGCTCATTTGTATATTATCAAACAACCGGGCTTTGTTTTCATAAATATCAATCCCCTCTTCAGGTATGTTCATGCTGAAGCCCAGCGAATTGTTTTCCTGGATGATAAGGTATTGCCGCATCGGTTCGAGTATATTCCCTCCATGGAATTCTCCCGACAGATTCATATCATAGTTTTTGAAATGATCGACATTAGTGTATGTGAACGTGTCAACTTTAAAGTAGAAGTCATCCCGTTTATATGCACCCTCCAGTCCCGGCAGCTTGTCAAAGAAAATATATGCGTAATTGGTTGCATTGACAATCGGATATTCCTTGAGGCTTTTAAGTCCCGATTTGTTATCGGGATCATCGATATATAAATCTGCTTCTGCCAGCTGAATCAGATTGTCGATTTCCTTTATTATCGGATTTCCGAAAGCGTCTTTTTTATCGGTTTCAACTGCCACCTTTATGGAATCGATGTTTTGCAACTTTATTTTGAAGGTGTCATAGTCGAATATGAAATTATGACCGAAGAAGGTAAATAATCCTGCCTGAACAATTCCGTCAAATTCGAGCCGCCTGTTCTTTTCGATTACCACCTGCTGGTTGTATGGGTAAATGGCTACTTTCTGGGAATCACTCAGAAACACAGCAGACACTCCGTTAACAGTAAGACGGTAATCGTTGAGATCAAGCAGCGCATTATCAACCGGAGCTTTTGTCTCACTCAGGATACTCATTACATCGTAGTCTTTCTTTTTGGCGAATGCTGTCAGGAAATCATCAACTTTTTTCTTCAGTGTTACTTCGTTGAATGTGCGGTTATAGAATACGAATCCCCTGTTTGCCATATCTATACATAATCCTGTAACTACATCAACAGGTTTATTGACCCATTTCGCGAATTCCGCTACAGGGAATGTCCTTGAATAGTACCAGTCGGAGAAACTTTTCAGACGGACGAGCGGGTGGTATTCGTCGATTCCCTGGAGCCTCATGAAATAATCAGCGTCGAAAAAGGATACCGATTCGAACTGTGCCTGTCCCAGGGCGGCCCCTCTTGGTCTTGTCAGAGCGATCTTTGATTCATTCATGTTCCACGACAGGTAATCGAAGTACATGTCGAGGTTATGAAATGAGTCGAAATAGGGGCTTCTCGATATGGGATTATTGCCCCTGAACAGGTTTACCTGCCTTGTAGGGGCAACATATGAAAATCCCAGGTTTGTATGATAAATTGAATCCTTGCCCATGAGAAGGGTCATGGTCGTTTCCCCGCTGTTAAGCCCGTTTTTCGAGAAAGTGAACAGGAGAGAGGAGATCTTCAGATAGAGTGTATCGTTCCTGTAAAGATCTATCTTTGCGGGTGCAGAGCTCGATCCGGTACCTCTTACGGTAGCTCCTTCAAATGAGAGACCTCCTTCGTAATTGACCCCTTCATAGAAATTCTCGAGCCTGAATCCCCTGGCATTTGTCTCGAAACGGGGATAATTAGCCCTTGTTTTGTCGCCGAAGCTAATTGCCTGATCGGAAAGAGTGCCATAGACAGGTTCCTTGAAATAGGTTTTGTGGTTAAGACGGGCTGAATCGGCTGTAAAGGTATTCCTTGCTGTGTTGATAGTAAAATCGTAGAGCTCTGCGAAGACATCTTCTCTTGCATAACCTGCTTTTTCCCAGGTTACAATTCCCTTTGTGCCCCTGAACTGCTGGATATCAGGGTAATAATACCCGGTAACATTAAATATTTCTGTGCTGTCTCTTGAAGAATAGCATGTCAGTGTAGCATCTGTTACCCCCACATAAAAAACTGTATCGTGCAGAAACTGCAGATCACGGTTTTTCACCTTCCATCTGAGCGATCCAGTCTCGGCAAGGATATTCTGTGTAAGCATCAGTCCCGTATTTCTGAAATACCTTCCGAGATTATCATTGGTGAATCTTGGATTAAAAGCCATTTCACTTAATCCTGTCAGCCAGTTGGATATCAGTTCAGGACCATGCCTGCTTTCAGCAAAATCATTAATCGTTTTCAAAAAATCGTGGAAGTGTGGTACAGGTCTCATTGTTCTTCCGGCAAACTGGCTGGTAAGATCAATGATCTTTATCTTGTCCTCCTGGCTGAATGTTACACTATCCCAGCGCATAAGGAATGCAGTGAGATTTGCTTTCTGGTATTCATTGAGGTTTGGTCCCATAAAATAGGTCAGTTCTTCACGATACCTGGCGGGATCGCCTGAAAACACAGGCTTGACCTGCGAAAACAGGTTCCCGGGTATGGAGACCTGGATAATGATTGTCAGGATGAACAGTTTTCTTATCATACTCCTTTCATCTTCTGTTCCCCGGGAGGGGAAACAGGCTGTTGATTCAAGCAGCTTCAACAATTGCGATAAAATCTTCCTTTTTGAGCGATGCTCCTCCGATAAGACCTCCGTCGACATCGGGCTTTGAAAAAATATCCGCCGCATTGGAAGGTTTGCAGCTCCCTCCATAGAGTATCGTCAGACTATCGGCACATCCCTTCCCGTACTTTTCACTTACAAGTCCGCGGATATACTGATGCATCTCCTGCGCCTGCCAGGGTGTTGCTGTCAGTCCGGTCCCGATTGCCCATACAGGTTCGTACGCTATGACGATTTCCTCCATTTCCTTTTCTGAGAGAGAAAATAATCCTTCCTCAAGCTGTCGTTTAACAACTGAAAGGTGTTTCCCGGACTCCCTTTCACCAACGACCTCTCCGCAACAAAAAACTACTTTCAATCCGCTGCCGAGGGCAAGAATGGTTTTCTTATTTAAAAGCGTATCATCTTCGTTGTAATAGGTTCTTCTTTCTGAATGACCTATTATTACAAATTCGGCTCCTGTACTTTTTATCATACCGGCAGATACCTCGCCTGTAAAAGCGCCAGATACCTCTGCGGCACAGTTTTGCGCGCCCAGGAATATCTTTCCTCCTCTCAGAATCTCAGCAATGCCTGAAAGATGGATGTAGGGTGTGCAGAGTATGACTTCGACATTACCCTTGGGTTTGTCTCTGAAATATCTGTCAATTTCTCCTGCAAATTTCAGACCCTCGGCAAGGTTCATATTCATTTTCCAGTTACCGGCAACAATTTTCTTCCTCATATTTTGGCTGTCTTTTTATTCTCTGTGTGTTATTACGAAATGTGTAAAAGATTAGTATGCAAAGGACTCATAAAGAATATTCATTATCAATATTTATTTTTCATTACGGGTTAATACTTATCAACATTTCTTTTGCCGGCAGGTTTGCCCACGACCATTTGCCTGCTATAGTTCCATCTTTGAGAAGGACATAACCGGGATTTGATCTTATAATTGTTTTAAGGGTTGTTTCATCGGTATGACAGAACGGGAGCATGTTGTCAAAGTGTCTGATCTCATCAATTGATGATGCAGTTAATATGTAGAATCCGATATTGTTCGCCAGACAGTAATATCCTAGCTCAAATCCTCTCGACAGCCTGTCAGTCTTAGCTTCCTTAAGCCTTCTCGAAATCATAAGTAAAGTATATCCCTGATTATTCAGGATTTCGGAGGTCAGGTCCTCATTGTTCATTGATGCAATGCTGAAATCATGGATGGGAGGTACAAAACCTTTTTTGACAAGTACAGATTTCTGCTCCGCGAATTTCCATGCAGTATCTCCGGCAGGGTAATTTTCAATTGTAAATTCTTTTTTTATGCCGTCTTTTTCATAGATGAAGGTGGTTATGTATTCATCTACCGGTGCATTTGCCGGTATTGCCATCTTATCGGCAATGTTTGCACCGGTTTTATACGGCAGGAAATCAATTACCGGAAGAAACCTGAGGTTGTAAAAATTGAAAGTTAAAAACAGAAATGTCAGCAGTGCGAGTACAGCCAAATCCTTGTTACCCTTTCCGGATTCAGGAGGAAAATCGGGGCTCAGGAACAATAACAGGACGGGAATAAGAAGAATAACATTCTTTCCAAACGTCTGCCAGTTCGTCAGATGGATTGCATCTCCGAAACACCCGCAATCGGAAACAGGATTTGTAATGGCCAGAACCAAGGTCAGGGGGGTGAGAATGATCATCAGGATCATAATGACCCGGATCCCGGTTTTCTGCCTTATCCCGGTCAATACACTAAAGCCTGCGATGAATTCGGTTGTACTGAGAAAGATAGCAAGAGGAAGGCTGAGACACTTCAGGAAATCGAGGTTAAAAGCCTGGAAATAATCCTGGAATTTGTAGGTTGAGCCAAGCGGATCTATAGCCTTGACTGTTCCCGAAAAAATAAAAACCAGACCTGTGATTATTCTGCATACAAGCCTCAGAATTCTCATCTTAAAGCAGTTTTCTGTCTCTAATTATACGAATAATCAGATCGGATATTTTATCAGGGGTCAACATTATTCCTTTTCTGTCGCAGCAATCCACAATCTCCATTCTTTCGTCAGATTGTGCCACTTTCAGGTAGATATCCCTCACTTTCTTCTGAAATGCAATACTTTCTTCGTGGATGTCACGTGTCCCGTTCAGGTAGGACCTGTCTTTACCGGTTCTTTCAAGAGATAATTTTTTTTCAGTGAAGCCGGGAGGGACATCAAGAAAAAAATTCAGGTCAGGTCTGGGAATGGCAAAATGCTCAAATTCGAGCTTCAGTATCCATTTCATGAGAGCATCCTGCTGAGACGGATCATTCAGCTTTGCACACTGGTATGCAATATTTGAACAGGTATATCTGTCGAGAAGCACTATTTTGCCTTTTTCAATCCAGCTTGTGATCATTGCTGATGCATCCTTCCTGTCTCCTGCATAAAGCATTGCGACGAGCCAAGGATCGACATTGTTCAGTGATCCGAACTCACCTCTGAGGAACCGCGCAATAAGTTCTCCGAAATAGGGTGCATCAGTCCTTGGAAAATGGAGATATTCGCAGCTGTATCCTTCTTTCAGCAGGAAATCATTTAACAGTTTGATCTGGGTCGATTTACCCGATCCGTCAACTCCTTCAACCACAAGCAGCTTCATCGTATAATATAAACATTGAATACAAATGTAATAACCACCTGGCAAAGATGAAAAAGAAATGTTTAATTTAGGAAGAAAAAAGGATTGTCATCTAAACCTGAATATATCAATACAGGAGGCAGGCTTCTTGATCTCAGCGTTCCGAAAGTGATGGGAGTACTCAATATTACACCTGATTCATTTTATAGCGGAAGCAGGGTGACTGAAGAACCCGAAATCATCAGCCTGGCGCAAAAGATGACTGAAGAAGGAGCCGATATACTGGATATCGGAGGCTACTCCTCACGTCCCGGTGCGATGGATATACCGGAAGAGGAAGAGAGTCGCCGGGTGCTTAAGGCAATCGGGATTATCCGCAGGGAGCTTCCTGAAGCTGTGATTTCAATTGATACATTCAGGGCTGAAATTGCGAGGCAGGCAGTAGGGGCATACGGGGTACAGATCATAAATGATATTTCCGGGGGTGAAGGAGATCCTGGGATGTTCCGGGTCATTGAAGAACTGAATGTCCCGTATGTTATGATGCATATGCAGGGGAATCCAAGGACGATGCAGGATCATCCGATGTATGATGATGTGGTTGCGGATACCCTGAAATGGTTCGGGAAGAAGATTTACAGGCTTCAGTCAGCAGGAGTGAAGGATCTGATAATAGATCCGGGATTCGGTTTCGGTAAAACTATTGACCAGAGCTTTGAAATGCTGTCGAGGCTTGGTGATTTTTCGATTGCCGGTTTACCTGTACTTATCGGCATTTCACGGAAATCGATGATCTGGAGGACGCTTGATATAACGCCTGAGGAAGCTCTCAACGGAACATCAGTGCTGAATATGGCTGCACTGATGAATGGCGCTGATATCCTGAGGGTGCACGATGTAAAGGAGGCTGTCCAGACAATCCGGCTCTTCATCTCACTCAGGAAAGCGGGAAAAAAACAACCAGACAATTAAAAAATTACTTTGCATGCTATTGGAAAAATATGTTCCTTGTGATTATGTAAATTTAGCCTTAATATTCCCTGAATTATTATGATAGTTCCTATAACAGCTCTCGATATAATTGACATCATCCTGGTCGCCGTAATCCTGTACCAGCTTTATAAGCTGATCAGGGGTACACAGGTCTTCAGCGTCTTCATAGCCGTGTTTTTTATATATCTCTTCTGGCTCATAGTCAAGGCTCTTAAAATGGAGCTTATAAGCTCTTTGCTCGGACAGGTCATCAGCGTTGGTGTTATTGCCCTTATTATAGTTTTTCAGCAGGAGGTCAGAAGGTTTCTTCTTCTTATCGGAACAAAATATATCAAAAACAGCAGGTTTTCGCTGATAAAATTATTAGCTGCAGTCAAGGAAGAGCCAGGCGGGCCAAAAGAGGCTGAAGAGATCGTAAGGGCTGTCGAATCGATGTCGCAAAAGAAGATTGGAGCCCTTATAGTGATTGAGAGGCAAAGCCGGCTTGAAATGTATACGGAAGGAGGTGAAATAGTTAAAGCACAGATCAGTGCGGACCTTCTCGAAACTATCTTTTTCAGGAATACACCACTTCATGACGGTGCAGTGCTTATCGAGGACGGGCAGATCCTTGCAGCAAGATGTCCCCTCCCGGTGACAGAACAGCTTAACCTGCCGCCCCACTTCGGGATGCGTCACAGGGCAGCAATAGGAATGTCGGAACAGACCGATGCCCTGGTGATTGTTGTGTCTGAAGAAACCGGGAAAATATCAGTTGTCGATTCCGGAGCAATACGTGAACACCTGACGCCCAACGACCTGAGGAACATCCTTCTTATGGAGAAGGTATGGTAAGTAATCTAACCGTGAGCTGAGAGGGATCATAAAAAAAATCCCCTCCTGGGAGGGGAGGGGGTGGGTATATGCATGGTGCAACGGTACGATGGATTAGTTGATTAGTACAATATATGAGCTAGTTTATCTTGTACTGCATCAGCGATTCATCATCCTTAACGTAGATTATGTTACCGGCTATGATTGGAAATGCATATACTGCAGTTTCAGCAACTTTATACCTGGCGATCTCTGTGTATGCTTTCGGATCGGGTTTAAGTACCAGCAGGTTACCGGTGCTTGGAAGCCCTATCAGTACTGATCCGCAATCGACAATAGTGGCAAAATCGCTGTGAGTTGCTTCGTCGAGCCAGGCTTTCTGACCGTCCTGAGCGTTCAGGCAATAAACCTTCCTCTGGTCTGTGAAACCATACAGGTAGCCGCCTTTAAGTACAGCAGTATTCCATTTAGCACCTATCTCGGCATTGCTCCAGAGTTCCTTTGTTGCGAATTTATCGCCTTCTCTTACCACCTGCAGAGCTTTTGTTCCTGAACCCTGACCGGTATAGTATATTGTCTGACCGTCGATGTAAGGACTCACGCAGTTGTAGAACCTCTGGAGCGGTGGTGCAGCGACCTGCCATATCAGCTTTCCGTCGGGAAGGTTGAGTGAAACAAGACTTTTCTCGGTGAAGAGTATCAGATGTTTCGCTTTACCTGCGGTCATAACAGACGGGGAAGCATAGGCCGGACCTTCACCGGTATATTTCCATTTTTCATTTCCCGTATTCAGGTCGAATGCAACTACCTGTCCGTTATCTTTCCCGCCAAGCTGGAAGATACACATTCCGTCAACTATCAGAGATGACATGCCGGTGTAGAACTGGGGAAGGAGACCCGATTCATTTTCCTTTTTCCATAAAAGTTTGCCTGTTGAGACATCAAGACAGGAGACAGTTCCGGCGACTCCCAGAGTCACAATTTTACCGTTGGCCACAGCAGGTGTGCTGCGCGGACCGGGATGGGATGACGGAGCTCCTGTCACTGCAGGCGCCGGGTAGCTGTATTTCCAGAGCTCTCTTCCGGTTGAAGCCTCAAGACACATCACCACTTCATCATTGCCCTGACGTGTAAATGTATATAGCATCTTGCCGACAAGGACAGGCGAAGCATCGCCTTTGCCAACTGTGATCTTCCACTGCTGTGCAAGCTGTACCGGCCATGCAGAAGGAACAACTGTTGTTGCTTTACTGTCACGCCCCGGGCCGCGGAATTGCGGCCAGTCCTGTGACAAGACCTGTGATGATAATGTCATCAAGATAACAACTGAAGAAAAGATCAGATTATTCTTTTTCATGATTTTCAATATTTGTGATCAGTAAATTTATTCCAAATTCAGGGGAATTACAAAATCCTGTCCCGTAAAAAATGTTAAATAAATTCTTTAAGAGATCTGAAGAAGGTGTTTCGGAATTTGTCAAAGAAATCAAAAAATAATTATTATTGCTATATTGAACCTGTTTTACTACAATCTGATCTTGTCCCTGATACTCTGTTTATGAGGAATTCCCTGCCATCAAACAAACAAATCCTGATAACAGGCGGTTCATCGGGGCTTGGCCTTGCACTCGTCAGGTTGTTCCTGAAGGATGGGTATTCAGTTGTTGCCACCGGCAGACAACAGATATGCCTTCCGGAATATGGACAAAGGTTTGAATTTCACAGGGTCGATTTCAGCAACCTCAGTCAGACCGCAGAATCATTACGAAAAATCTGTGAGACACACAATTTCAGTCTTATAATTAACAATGCCGGTATTCTCAGTCCTCCCGTCTATACCGCCACGGCCGACGGATTTGAGTATACTTTCCAGATAAACTTTCTCTCGCAGCTGATCGTCGACGAAATAGTATTGCTGAATGCTGATCAGGGCAGCTCAGTAAAAATTGCAGCAATCACCTCGATGGTTTACAGGCTGTCGAGTTTAGGCAGTATCAAATTGGGTGAGGTGAATAACTACAGACCGTTGAAAGCCTACTCTGATTCGAAGCACCTGCTCATTCTCATGAGCAGACATCTTTCTGCAAAATATAAGCATCTGTATCTGAAATGTTTCACTTTTGATCCGGGTGTTTTCAGCTCCGGAATTTACCGTATGCAGAATAAACTTTTCCGGCAGTTATACATGATCGCAGCACCATATATGAGGAAACCGGAAAAGGTGGCAGCAGTCCTGGCAGATTTGCTGATTAATCATGATATTATCGACGGCTCCGTTTATAACATCAGGAAGAAGATTAAGCGTTTTGCTAAAACAGATCCATCGGTAGTCGATCTTTTCTGGAAGAATGTATATTCCACAATAGATATCTATCTCAAATAAAGGCAGGTTTTATGTATCCTTATCAGTATTTATTAAGGACTTTTATTTAACTTGCTGTCACGATATAAGCATGAAAAACAGATATATGAAAAATTTATTCTTAAAAATTATGGTACTTACAGGCTTTCTGAGTATTATCGGGTGCAGGAATTCACCAGATCCAGCCACCTGGAGTGATAAGAAAATAAACAAATGGTTCGGGAAAGGAGAGTGGCTGAACGGATGGACGGTCAAACCCGACGAGACAATCAACCGCAAAGAGTTTGCTGTCTCATATTTTAAACATAAGGATCGCTGGGATAAAGCTTTTGCTTTCCTCAGGGATTACGATTTATCAAAGCTCGAATTAAAACGTTATGACATCGACGGCAATAACGTTTATGCTCCGGTAAGTGAATATCTCACCAAGAATGAAGAAGATGCGCGGTATGAAGCTCACAGGAGATATATAGATATTCAGTATGTTGCAAGTGGGAAAGAGCTCATCGGTATTGCGCCTCTGTCGCTGCAGAAGGATATACTTGAGCCCTATGATGAATTAAGGGATATTGTGTTTATGACCGTGACACAGGGAGTTAATTTCAGCGCTAAACCCGACAGATTCTTTATATTCTTCCCGGGAGATGTTCATCGTCCCGGATTGAAGGACGGGGAGAACTCACAGGTGAGGAAGGTTGTCGTAAAAGTAAAGATCGATTAAAGCCAGCAGGTGTCGGAGATCCGGCTACCGGCTACCGGCAACCGGCTTCCGGCAAGCGGCTACCGGCATCGGTCTCCGGCCTCGGTCTTTTACTGTCATTTGACATATTCAATTTTCATTTCATAATCCCATTTGTCAAAATAAAGATTCCCGCCTTTCCATTCAACCTCACCCCTCTGGAAATCGTATGGTTCACTTCTGAGGTGTTGTTTTGCCGGATACAAGGCTCCTGCAATACCATCATTGACTATAAGCCTATAGGAATCAATCCCTGAGATATAAAACTCTTTCAGAACCTTATTTTCCGAAGGCTGAAGATCATAGGAAATATCTGCCGGTACCCATCCCACTCCTTCAAAATAAACTTCGCACCAGTCGTGAAGGTTTTTATGATCCGGAGGGACCTTCCAGCCGCTCTGCCACCTCACCGGAATACCTTTATATCTGAGCATCGACATGAAAAGCATGGTCTGCATGCCGCAATCTCCTCTTTTATTGATGAATACATATTCGGGAATATCTGGTATTATTGAATATTCAAGAGCTCCGGTCCACGGAATTGCTTCCTTGAACCACATGTATATTTTTCTAACGGTTGTAAGAGGATCATCTCCGGGAGAAACTATACTGTCGGCAAGATTCCGTATATGCTCTGTGAAACTGATATGAGGAAGCTGTTCGCTTGTGTACTTCCTGTAAAGATCTGAATTCCGGTTGTATGGCAGAATATTAAGCCGTTCGGGATTGAAGTACTGCCCTGCTGATCCATGACGAAATGAGATACTGAATAGAGTTGGCATTCCCTTATGCGCCGGTTCTTCCATATAGATTGCACTATGTATGGCAGAGTCGGGCGCAATAATATAATTGTCGTTTGAAACCCTGAGCAACTCCGGTTCTTTCTGCCGGGTATGGTTTGCTTTTGGCCATGGAAGCCAACATCGTATTATTTCACCTTCGGGAACTGCATCCGGTGAAACTGTGATAGTATATGTTATAGTCATTTCTGCAGGCAGGACAGGTTCAATCGTATTTAGCGACTGAAGAACAACATTCTGTGTGTGGGCCAGTCTTGAGATCATTTCCGGATCGGCAGCAACTCTCAGCTGCTGTTTCTCCTTTTCTTCATAAAACATCTTCAACAGTCTCAGATTTGATGCCGCCCTGTTGAAATACATCCTTTTGCCATCTATTATCCTCCACTCGAGCCACTTCCTTTTGTTCCATGCTTCCAGGCTGCTGTCAGAAACTGTACCAGTATATTTTTTGAGCTGACTGAGGAACTCCTCCTCCGGAACTGAGAAATCGAGCCTTATCCTTTCAGCAATCTGAACAAGCGAATCGGCTTCGGACAGCAGTTTATTATTTTCAGGACAGGATTTTTTAAGAGAGTCAGCAAGTCTGCATGCTTGCCGGAAATTACCGGCATTAAATTCCGATCTGAGCACGCTTAACAGTTTATTACAGTCAGTCGCAGGTCTGCATCCTGCATGAAATAACAGGAATAGAGAAATCAATAGAGAGAGGTAAGTTTTCATAAACAGACTTTTGCTTATAAAAGTAGTTTAATCTTTCATTCATCGAAATTTGATCTTTCAACAGTTGTTTTTTTAATAATTGTGCATAAATTGTTTTGTTTTAAATAATTATCCATATGATCAGGAAAGTTGTTATTTTATCTGTTTTGCTGCTGATCGCAGGCACCGGCAATTTAATTGCGCAGACCCCGGTAACTGAAAAGATCGACAGGGGTGTCGTCGCACTCACAATCGACGGAACTCATGCATATATTGGTTGGCGTCTTATGTTCAGTGATCCTGCTGATATCGGCTTCAATGTTTACAGGAAAGAAGTGGGACTTTCAGAGTTTCAAAAGGTTAATAAGGATGTGATCACTTCCTCAACGAACTTTATTGATCCTTCCGTAAGGCCGGGGATAGCGTACAGGTACAGGGTCAGATCAGTCAGCAAGGGCAAAGAAGCAGAGACACCTGGTGAAGCTACTGTTTTTATGCTTTCGGGTAACCAGCCATACTATTCGCTTAAGCTGAGAAATAATTCCAGGCTGAAAAGAGTGGGCATCGGCGATCTGAACGGCGATGGTGCTTACGATTTTGTTGCTCAGTTCCCCGACTTTAACGTGGATCCATATTACATGCCCGGCTACTGGGTCAGAAGCCCGGAACCATATAAGCTTGAGGCCTATACATCATCAGGGCAGTTTCTCTGGCAATACGATATGGGATGGTCAATCGAGACAGGAACATGGTATTCCCCTTACATGGTCTACGATGTAGACGGAGATGGATTTGCAGAGATCTATGCCAAAGCCGGGGAAGGCGATCCAAGGGAAACAGACGGACATGTGCTCGAAGGACCTGAATATCTGGTTAAGCTGGATGCTAAAACAGGCAATATCATTTCAAAGTCAGATTGGCTGTCGAAAGAAGGATTCCTCGGCAACTATAACTACTGGAGCAGGAATTTTCTGACTGTGGCTTACCTTGATGGCATATCCCCCTCTCTTGTAATGCAGCGCGGTACATATACAATAATAAAAACAATGGCACTTGACAGGAATCTGAAGCAGGTGTGGTACTGGGAAAGCACAGGGGAATATGATAAATACAAGGGTCAGGGCCAGCATGGTATCATGCAGGGTGATATTGATTTTGACGGGAAGGATGAGCTTATTATCGGCACATTTGCCCTTGATCATAATGGAAAGCCGGTATGGTACACTGGGCTGAAGCATAATGATGCTGGTTATCTTGCTGATATTGATCCTTCACGTCCCGGGATGGAGATCTTTTACGGCATTGAATCGAGATCGCCGAAAAATGGTGTCTGCCTTGTTGATGCCGCAACAGGGGAGATAATATGGGGTTTTGATGGTAAAACAACCCATGTTCACAGCCAGGGAATGGTCGGGGACATCGATCCCGAATTCCCCGGAATGGAATGTTATGCTGGAGAAGCCAAAGGAGGCGATCAGTTTTTCCTTTACAGTGCAGATGGCAAAAGATTATCAGACAGAGATATAGGATCGCTTACGCCCCGTCCGGTATGGTGGGATGGAGATGATCTGAAAGAGGTGGATATCAACAATCTCCTTATAAAATACAGGAGGGATACAATAATGAAAATTGAAGGGAAAGTGGTGATGGTTGCTGATATTGTCGGCGACTGGCGTGAAGAGATCATAACCAGCTTACCGGGTGAATTAAGAGTATATTCTACAAACATACCCGCTGACACGAGGAAAGTATCTCTTGTACAAAACAGACAATATCGCCTTGGAGTTGCCAATGCCTCAATGGGTTATTTCTATCCGCCTCAGCTGGGCCTCAAAAACAGGTAGAGTAGGTCTCAAAAGTACTGACTGGTCTTTTGTATATTGTCTTGTTCACTCAGTGAAGGAATTTTACTTCCAGCTGTCCGCCTATCCCTGTTCTGTCGTCCTTAATGATCACAACAGATAAGATATCACCATTCTTCAATGCTGCTTCAGTAACCCGGTTTATTGAATCGAGGCTTTTAACTTCGTTGCAGAAGGCAGTTGCGTAAGCGTCAGCCAGTGCACCCGACCGGCATGCTATCATGCAGGCATCAGCGACGCCAAAGCTGATTGAATGGCCGATAGTGCCTGATGAACAGCATACCGATACCGGTGTGTCCCCGGGTTTGATTACCAATCCTATTTTCCCGGAAAGAGGGGAGGAGCCTGCATAAACGGAGATTGTTGCAGGTAACACAACCTTCATGTAAATGTCACCTCCGTTTTCAACTATAACCTCCATGCATCCGTATTCCTCAAGAAGGTCGTTGCAGATATACTCTGCAATGGCGCCTGCAACCGCGCTCATCGGACCAGTTCCGGAAGCTTTCGAAGCTTTATACATTTCGCAGACAAGTGGGTGTAAACTTCCGGGGATTTCAAGGGGGATCAGCGACGACATGAATTCAGGAAATTGTCTGATATGATCATCCAGGATACCGCGATAAAAGACAAGTCTTTCCCTTGCATATCCCGTCATAGCTGGTAAAAAACTTGCAGAATCGACAGCGACCCAGAGGTCTGATTCCAGATATTCCGCCCTGAAATTCTTCCACCGGAAGTTACCCATTGTTTCACGGTAGAAACGTGGCTGGTATGACATGCTCTTAGCCAATATCTATTGAGAATAGTTTCAACGGACAGGATTTCAGACAAAGTTCGCAGATCACACATTTCCCCGGATCGAAAGAGAGTTCAGCAGTATTATGGTCCATTGTAAGAGCACCGGCAAAACATACAGCTGAACATGCTCCGCAATGGATACAGAGATCTTCCCTGTAGCTGATCTTTTTCTCTATGGGTTCACATTCCACTTTCTGCTGCCTGATATAAGCCATACCATCATTCAATACTTTGGCCGGAGCTGTCATTTCCATCACAAGGTGGCCTATTTTTCCGGGAGAAACATCCGCACGGACGATGTTGACCATAATATCGAATTTCTTGATTAGATTATAGGTTATTGGTTCGCCGGTGGCATCCGGCGGGAACGTTAATACAAATCTTTTGCTTGTCATGATACGATGAATTGATAGTTAATAGTTAAAGTTTTATTTCAAGCTTTCTCAGACCCGACGTTTTCGGGAAAGCAGCAACTGGTTCGGTAAGCAGGAACCGCTTTTCAGTTATCTCTTTTTTCAGGATTTCGGCAATTTCTCTTGCCACCTTAACACTTGAAAGTGGTGCTGTACGGATCTTTTTACCGTTCAGTGATATTTCGCCTGAAAAGAGACGTTCATAATCTATCCGTCCCAGTATTTCAAAATTACCTGAACCATAGTCAATAATATTAGTTTCGATCTGGCTGTTGCGTACCGACACCCTTCTTGCTATATCCTCATCGATTACAGGTACCGGTATTCCAATGCCGATAAAAATTGAGACCCCGTATTTTTCAAAATATGCAGCCTTAATGAACCGGGTATCCATCTGTTTTGCATCTCCGATCACGGCTAGGGTTGCTGCATTACCTATTGGAACACCATGTTCGTTCATCGGTTTTCCTGTATTGAACTGTGTCCCGTTCCAGGCTACATAACCGGTAGTACCGCCGATGAAGATCCTGGTTCCAATGCCAATTGTACGCAGATCGGGATCGTTAAGCAGGGGGCTCAGTTCACCCGATGTTGAGAAATTGGCATTTCCGAAAGCCGGAAGGAGAGTACCCATATAAGTGAATTTAATTTTTGGGGTGCTGTTAACCGCAACATTATAATTCTGATATGCATTTCGCGGATTGAACATGATAAACTCATTTATCGTACTCTTGCTTATCAATGTTTTTATTTCTGTCCTCGGGTAGCAGTCGGTCCCTTTAGCTGAAGCCTGGAGAAGAACTTCCTTTCCTGCAATCAAATCCTCTATAACATGCGCTCCTCCGTATGTGTCATGAGGCATGGCAGTCTCTGTGGCTCCGATATAAGCATCTACAGCGGCAACTCCTCCATAGGCAGGAACGTTGTTCAGAGTAAGCTTTTCCATGCGCATAGGCGGTGTGGTATGACCGAAGTTAATAAATGCACCCGATGAGCACATTGGTCCGAATGTGGCTGTTGTGACAACGTCCACACTGCTCATTATCCCGGCAGGTGTCTTCTCTTTTCCCATTGCTGAAACCTGTTCAGCAGTCAGAACAACGGCTGATCCGTTACGGATCTTTTCGTTGATCTCCTCGATACTTCTTTTTTTTGTCATACATTAAAGAATTAAAGTGTTTATATACAGCACTTTCAATCGGTAACTACCGCTTTTAAAATCTTTGCTCCGGCTTATGGCTGTTCGCAAAAATTCCAATTTATAATTCCCTTCTCAGGGTAGGTGTTAGCACCTTTCAGGGCGTTGCATCCTGCGGTTGCTAGAGGATCACAGAGCCTAATCTCTCCCCTCTTCTCTATAAACCAAAACTTTTCTTGCGAAAAGGATGGATAGGAAGGCAAAGATAATGTTTTTTAATTTAGTTCATCAAATTTATTTTTTCCAGCTGCGGAAAATATCTATTTTTAAGAAATATGTTATACCCGCGAAAATGCCGGATCTTTCGCTGAACAGA
>JADDYF010000415.1 GCA_015712185.1 Bacteroidales bacterium | reverse complement strand
TTCAGGGGAATACGCTCTGGGAGATCTGATTATGGTGGAACCGTTTTTGGTGAGAAAGGAATTGCCGTATTGGGCAAATATGCCGGATATAATCCTTTACTGGTTGAGATAATTGAGTTTTTCAACAGTGGAAATCCTCCTGTCAAAGCCGAAGAGACAATTGAGATTTTTGCATTCATGACAGCAGCTGATGAGAGTAAGATGAAGGGAGGAATGCCGGTAGATATGACCAGAGTTCTGGAGAAAGCAAAGAAGAAGGCAGTTAAAATATCAGATATTTAAAAGGATATAAATAATTATGCTATAATTTGTTCAACTTATTAAACGAGTAAAAGATGACAAACCGAAGAGATTTTATTAAAAAAAGTGCACTGGGTACGGCTGCAATCACAATTGGCGGAATGAAGCTCAGTGCGAAGTCGTATAAATCGATCCAGGGAGCCAATGAGCGTGTAACCGTTGCTGTAATCGGTATTGGCGGACAGGGAGGCACGCACATTAATAGCTTTATCGGATTGAGGGATAAGAAGAATGTCCGTCTGAAGACCATCTGCGACGCTGATGAAAAATTCTTTCCTGAACGTGTGAAGACAGTTCAGAACAGGGCAGGAGAAGCCCCGGTAACTGTCTGGGACATGAGGAGAGTCTTTGAGGACAAGGAAATAGATGCCGTGTCATTTGCCACACCAAACTTCTGGCATGCTCTTGGAACGGTCTGGGCCTGCCAGGCCGGTAAACATGTCTATGTTGAAAAACCAGCCTGTCATAATGTTTTTGAAGGGAGGAAGATGGTTGAGGCTGCACGGAAGTACAATGTGCGCGTCCAGACCGGAATGCAGAACCGTTCAATTCCCGGAGTTATCGAAGCTATCAAGTTCCTTCATAACGGCGGTATTGGTGATGTATTTATGGCAAAGGGACTTTGTTATAAACCGCGTGATTCATTCGGAATAGCACAAGACGGAGAACCTCCTGCAACTCTTCACTACGATTACTGGCTCGGACCCTGCCAGTGGCAACCCTACAACGAAAAACGTGTACACTATAACTGGCACTGGCATTGGTCTACAGGTGGCGGTGACACGGCAAATCAGGGACCTCATCAGTTCGACATAGCCCGTTGGGGATTGAATAAGAATGAACATCCGGTAACAATATATTCCATGGGTAATCTTTTCGGGATAAGCCCGACGGAATGTTCACAGGAGACACCAAACACCCAGACATCAGTATTCAAATACAAGGACGGGAAGATCCTTGAATTTGAAACGAGAGGCCGTTATACAAATGATGAGGGTGATCTTGGTATCCGTATTGGTAACCTGTTTTATGGTACTGAAGGTTATCTGGAAATTGACGGCGGTACATGGAAAGCATTCAGGAGACGTGAAAATAAACCGTTTGCCGGTTCGGATGTCGGGGAGAGACCGACAGACCCGACATTCATGGCACCTCCCGGAGGTTCAAATCACTATGGCAATTTCATTGATGCAATCAGGTCCGGCAAGAATGAAGACCTGAATGCAGATATCCTCGAAGGATATATGTCAGCAGCACTTCCTGCACTGGCAAATATTTCGTACCGTGTCGGAAGAAAACTGACTTTCGATGGTACAAAAGAGAAATTTGTGAAAGACAAGGAGGCAGATAAGCTGCTTACAAGAGTTTATCGCAAGCCATATGTGGTGCCCGTGGAGGTTTAAGGGAAGGTACATTGACCTGACAACACGAACTCACCCCCTTGACCCCCTCTTTGCGAAGCAGAGAGGGGGTATATGATGCTGTATAACAATACTTTCCCCTCTTTACGAAGTAGAGAGGGGAAATCGAAAGGGGTGAGTACAGTGATAAACAGAAAAAGAATACTCCTTAAATGAAATTAATGATTATGCATACATGAAAAACGAAATATCACGGAGACAATTCATTCAGAGGACGGCTCTGGCCGGGATAAGCCTGGCAGCCATTCAGCCCCTGCTTGCAATGGACAGGAAAGCGAAAAAGGGGATGAAGTTCGGACTGGTGACCTACCAGTGGGGCAGGGACTGGGATCTTCCGACGTTGGTCTCAAACTGTGAAAAAGCCGGCTACCCTGGAGTGGAGCTGAGGACCCAGCATGCTCATAAAGTGGAGACGAACTTAACTGCCGCACAGAGAGCAGAGGTTAAGAAAAGGTTTGCTGACAGCTCAGTCACCTGCCTGGGATACGGTGCGAATTTTGAATATCATAGTCCTGATCCGAAGCAACTGAGGAATAATATTGAGCAGACAAAGGAGTATATCATTCTGTGCAGGGATATCGGAGCAACAGGAATAAAGGTCAAGCCAAATTACCTGCCTCCCGAGGTACCGAGAGAAAAAACAATTGCCCAGATTGCTGCTTCATTGAATGAATGCGGGAAATTTGCTCAGGATTATGACCAGCTGGTCAGAGTGGAGGTGCACGGAAATATCACCCAGGAACTCCCGGTTATGAAGGCAATTTTTGACCAGGTGACAGAGAAGAATGTGAAGATATGTTGGAACTGTAATGACCAGGATCTGCTGCCTCCGGGTCTTGAGGGTAATTTCAATATGGTAAAGAAATGGTTTGGCGATACGGTACATATCCGTGAACTGAATGATGGCAATTATCCATACCAGCAGCTTTTTGATCTGTTCACGGGGATCAAATATAATGGATGGATACTTCTTGAAGCCAGGACTGAGCCGGCCGACAGGGTTGCAGCGATGAAAGAACAGCTGGTACTGTTTAATACAATGGTTGCTAATTCAAAAAAGAGCTGATAAATAGGCTGGCAGTTTAAAAATACCTTAGTGACCCTTCGTGTTGTACTTTATGCTCTTTGTGGTTAAAAATATTGACTGATGAAAAGAACAATTGTATTGATATTATTTCTTGTTTACACCATACTCATTCTTGGACAAACAGGAAGCCAAAGTCAACAAGTTACATTTGTTAATAAGGAGTCCGAGAAAAAGGTTGATGTCTTTATCGACGGGAAATTAATCACCTCTTATTGCTGGCTGGAAAATGTTTACAAGCCAATTCTTTACCCGGTATTCACATCAGCAGGCACCGAAATAACGCGTGGATTTCCTTTGAAGCCCAGGGCAGGTGAGCGAGACGATCATATTCACCAGGTTGGCATCTGGCTGAATTACGGAAATGTAAACGGTTTCGATTTCTGGGGTAACGGATCAACTGGTAAGAGGAGCCCGAACGGGGGAGAAGTAAAGCATCTCAAGATAGATGAGATGAAGAACGGAGCAGGCGAAGGAATTCTGGTCACTTCATCCAGCTGGCTCGATCCATCTGGCAAAAAGCTTCTTGCAGAAAAAACAGAATACCATTTCCTTGCCAAAGGGCCGGTATATATTATTGACAGGATCACAACGCTGACTACCACAAACGGAATTGTTTCGATGAAAGATACAAAGGAGGGCATGTTCGGCATCCGCGTAGCAAGGCAGCTGGAATTGCCATCAAAGGAGGCTCTTATTCTGCTGGACAAAGATGGCAAACCGGGCAAAGAGAAGATGGTAACCAATGAAGGTGTGACCGGGAATTACAGGAGCAGTGAAGGTGTAACAGGAGAAGATGTTTGGAGTACACGTGCAGGATGGATGGATCTCTATGGAACCATTGGCGATGAAAAGATTTCCCTTGTCGTATGTGATCACCCGAAGAACCAGAGTTATCCTACATACTGGCATGCGAGAGGGTATGGTCTGTTCGCAGCGAATCCCCTTGGAGCCAACGATTTCACAAAAGGAAAAGAGGTGATTAATTTTTCGATACCTTCAGGGCAATCAGTAACATTCAGATACAGGGTAATAATAAGTTCGGGCGTGCATCTGACCGATAATGAGATCAATGCATTGGCCGGCGAATTCAGTTCAAAGTATTAAAACCTGAACTAGTAAACCGCGGAGTTACACGTGGGCTGTTGAAAAAGTAGTTTTGCACCCCCTGGCCCCCCAAGGGGGGATTTGTAACATGTTGTATACCAGAAAGTCCCCCTTGGAGCCCCGATAACTATCGGGATAGGGGTGGAAGATAAAAAGAGCACTTTTTCAACACCCCCTGTTTTACTCGTAGTTGATTTTATAAAACCTTTAGAAGACCTTTTAAAAGGCAATCTTTACTGAAAGTATCTCTTTACGTACGAATTTTCTTAATTGGTCAAATTAAGCTTGGCGCGTGTTCCCTATTGTCTTAAATTGGTCTCTGTATTTAGAAACAGAGGCTGAGCATTACATATTTTAAAGCTTTTTCCAGATCATCCCGGGAAAATGCTAAATCCTCGAAGATTTAAAAAGATGTATAGCTGTTCAGCGAACCTTTAACAGGTGTACTCTGCCCCGTCTTGTTGGTCCCCTCCTTTGTGACTGACGGGGCGTAAGCATGACCAAAATAATCCTAAATCACATTCCCCGGACCAGAACTCCCCGGATGTCTGAAATCGAAGAAGCATGAAAAAAGCGGCTATAAGCCTATTATTAATCTTAACAGTATTTTCTGGCAGGTTATCAGCACAGCAATGTGTCACTGTTGGCCCAAATGATACTATTTGCCAGGGTAGTACAACATCAGGCTTGGGTGGTGTCATAGTTGGAGATGCTACCAGCGCTGCCTGGTCAACAACTTCTGGCGGCACCTTTTCCCCTGATGCAAATTCCTTAAACGCAACATGGACTCCTCCTGCAGATTTTACAGGGACAGCTATTTTAACCCTTACAGCAAGCGGTGGTACATGTACTCCGGTATCAGCAAGTAAGCTGGTCATAGTAAATCCTACGCCGGTATCTCCTGCGCTTAGTACTGCCTCCCCGGTTGTTAGCAGTGTGATTTGTGCAGGTTACAGTACAGGGACTGCAACTTTTACAGGTGGTGCAGGAGAGGGTACGAATGAGTATGAATATAGTATCGACGGTGGAACAAACTGGAATTCATATGTAAATGGTGCAGCTATTATCACTACTGGAGGAACAAACTCAGTTCAGGTCAGGGCTCGAAGAAGTGGTGGTGAATGTCCTCCTTCTGCATATAATACATACACAATCTGGACTTTTGGAACACCAACAGTAAATCCGGTATTAAATTCAGCAACCCCGGCCAGTGGGACATTGATATGTGCAGGGTACAATGGACCAAACGCAATAATTACTGCTGGATCAGGAGGATCTGCAGGAGCAGCTGATCTTTATGAATACAGTATAAATAATGGGGGCACCTGGTTAGCATATACCTCAGGAGCAACAATCAATACAACGGGAGCCAGCACAAATGTACTGATAAGGGTAAGCCGCAGCGGTGGCAATTACGGATGCAGTTCAACAGGACCCGCGATTATAGTGACATGGCCGATTGCAGAAGAACCTGTGGCTCCGACCTTGGGGACGGCTTCACCTGCAGACGGAACAACGATTTGTGCAGGATTTAATACCGGTACAGTTACAGGGACAGGTGGTTCCGGAGGATCAACAGGAGCTGTAAATGAATTCCAGGTTAGCATCGATGGAGGCGGGAATTATACAAGTTATACAAGCGGTTCGGCCATAGTAACGACAGGGGCAACAGGAAGTGTGATCGTTCAGACAAGAAGAACAGGAGGCAGTTATGGTTGTACAGCCACTGCATGGAGTACTATATGCACATGGCCTCTGGCAGCATTACCGGTAGCGCCGACGTTAGGGACAGCCACACCGGCAAACGGGACAACAATATGCGCAGGATTCAATACAGGAAATGTAACGGGAACAGGAGGATCAGGTGGATCGACAGGAGCTGTAAATGAATACCAGGTAAGCACAAATGGTGGAGGGTCATATACGAGTTATATTAGCGGATCGGCTATAGTAACAACAGGAGCATCAGGAAGTGTAATTGTTCAGGCGAGAAGGACAGGAGGTAGTTATGGTTGTACAGCGACTGCATGGAGCACTATATGTACATGGCCGGTGTCATCATTGCCGGTGGCACCCACCTTAGGGACAGCCACCCCAGCAGACGGGACAACAATATGTGCCGGATTCAATACAGGAACAGTGACGGGAACAGGAGGTTCGGGAGGATCGACAGGAGCTGTAAATGAATACCAGGTCAGCATCGATGGCGGAGTATCATATACGAGTTATACAAACGGGTCGGCTATTGTAACAACAGGAGCGACAGGAAGTGTAATAGTACAAGCTAGAAGGACAGGGGGCAGCTATGGTTGTACTGCTACTGCTTGGAGCACTATTTGTACCTGGCCAATAGGAATCCTGTCAACTGCTCCTACAGGAGTCGCAATAACTAATAATAATTCATGTAACGGTACTGTTAAAACATTAACAGTAACAGGAGGAAGCTTAGGGACTGATGCAACATGGCAATGGTTTACTGGATCATGCGGAGGAACACAGGTTGGAACAGGATCAAGTATAGATGTTGATCCTGCAGCCGGCACCGGTACAACATATTACGTACTGGCTTCAGGACTTTGTAATACAACAACATGTGCCAGCGGAACAGTGGTAGTAACACCGACAGTCGGTACCCCGACTACGCCAACACCTTCAGCCACAACAATATGTCAGGGCAGCGCGAATACAACCTATACAACCTCAGCGACAGATGCTATAAGCTATAACTGGTCTGTAACCGGAACCGGGAATACCATTTCCGGAACAGGTACAACAGGAACAGTAACCTGGGCTCCTGGCTTCTCGGGAACTGCAACCATCACTGTGGCTGCAAACGGATGCAGCGGACCTTCAGCTCCCACATCAACAATAGTAACGGTCCGT
>JADDYF010000140.1 GCA_015712185.1 Bacteroidales bacterium | reverse complement strand
CGGTTTCGTTTAAATGTGTGTACATGGTTACGGTTTAGAAGTGTGTGAAAGTCATTAAAGGTTACACGCAAGACAATTAAACCCCCCTTTTTACGGGGGGTTTTGTATCTGACAGCCTTCGGATTTAAGGCATTATTATGTTCATCGGATAAGAAGAATTAAAAAAATATAACTATGAACGGTGAAGAAATAGCAATGTTCAGTCAGGAGGAAATAATATTTATAGCATCGTGTATTCTTGGCCTGGCGCTACTTATTATCTTTTTCGTAATGTCTCACAGGCTTAAACGGATAGTACGGCTTCTGGAGTTCTTCCAGAGACTGGAAAATCATAAGCCGGAAAACTGGATCCAGGTTCATTGCAAGAACTGTCATCACGAATTCAGGATTTCAAAAGGCAGCAAGGATAAGGTGCTTTGTCCTAAATGTAAAATTCTGAACGTGCTTCCGATACGTTGATTTTCCAGGTGCTCCCGGGCTTTTAGCTGCCCATGTGAGAGAACATCCCATTTTCCCGGGTATTTGATGCTCTCCAGCCTGTTTTATAGGTTGTTCACGTGCCAGCCGGTCATGTTTGATAACTTTTTTAAATTATTGATAACTTTTAATTGAACAGAATTAAACATCCCTGTCAGTTTCTTAATTTTGTTATCGGCCGGCAGACTCTGAGTTGACGAATAATTGACTAACACATTTCTTCACTTCCTAATAACTCATTGCCGGCTTCTTTTATTTCACATATTGTGATGATCTGTGGAACAGCTTACATATAAGCCCGGTAGAAGGTTGCAAGGAAGTGTCATAAAGTGTTTTCAATAAAAAATGAGGCTGTTTCTGAAGCCTCATTTTTTCTCGGCGATCCTGAATTCATTTCAGATCAATATCTGTCTTGCATAACGGACGCAGGTCCTGACCTCCTTAACGGCATCCGACCATGGCTTGATCTCATACTCCAGTTCAATATCGCAGTAGATCGGCCATTTTTGTTTTTTGATCAGCAGCAGGACATCTGAAATAGGAACCTCGCCCTGGCCCCATACCTGGTTTGTATTTGCCGGGTCTGTATTGCGACCGGTCTTGTCCTTAAGGTGTACGCTGAAGATGCGGTCGTGATACTTTTCGATTATGGTGTTCGGATGTATTCCCGTGGAACCAAAGAAATGTCCGGCATCGAAGTTCATCATCACAGCCGGTGATACAGCCAGGAAAGGATCGTAGCTGAATCCTTCGGTTGCGAATTGCATGTGGTTGTGGAATATTGCAAACATCCCATGTTTTTCGGCGACAGGTCCGAGCTTTTTGACTGCATCTTCGCCGATCTCATCGCACACACCTTTTGCGCCCATTGCTTTGGCTGCCCTGAAGGCATAGTCGATTTCCTCGTCGGACCACCTTGAAGGTGAAAACTTGACGATATGGACTTTGACTCCGGCATCGTTAAACAGCTTTCGGGCTTCTTCAACCCTGGTCATTGGCAGTGATGTCCTCCATGTTTTAACTTCCTCGTTATATTTGGCCATTGCTGCCTGCTGTTCGGGTGTTAATTCCCTGCGCCGGAATCCGCCGCCGCCTGGAGCGCCGCCGGGAGGTGGTCCGCCGGCCTGAGGAACGGCAGCCCCGGGAGCACCGGCAGGAGGAGTTCCGCCCGCAGGAGGCGCGCCGGCAGGAGGTGCACCAGCCGCAGGAGCACCGGAACCCGCAGCACCAGCCGGACGCTGCATTCCCTGAGGAGGTCCGAACATACCCGACATAGGGCTTTTCGGTACACCAAGGAAATCTTCGAGGTCGTTGCTCATAAGTTCAATCGAGCTGATTCCGGCTTCTTTGCAATACCTGATGATGTTCTCCACACCACCGGGCATACTGCGCCAACTGTAGGTAATAGCGCCAATCTGTACGCCTCCGAATTTCGAATCCGGCATTTCGCCGGTTGCAGCTTCAACCTCTGTTTTACTCCTGCATGAGAAGTTCAGAGGCACTACCGACAGAGCTGCGATTGTTGCTGTGTTTCCAAGAAATTTACGTCTTGACAGTTTGTTGACAGGTTTCATTTTAATAATCAGGTTACGTTTAATAAAAAGATAAATTAATAGTCGTAATTCATTAGGTTGTTGGGTGCAGTGCAGCAGTTATTGCCTTTACCAGACCACGGATTTATAGTGGATGCTGCTGTGGCTGCAGCTGTTATGCCTGAGAAGTTCCTCCTTGTAAGGTGTTTGCTTTTTGAAGTGCTTCTGAAATTGTTTTCCTGGTTCACTGAATTACAGAATTTGGTTCAGGTATCACTTATCTGAGAATAAGAATATAAATGTAAGCAAAACACTTTCGGTAAATCCAGTTCCGGCAGAAAAAATCAAAAAATAATATGAGGCTCTTTGTAATTTGAAAATTATTCAGTTATTTATGACCAAATTGACCTGACAACCGATGTTTAACAAAATCCTTTAAAAAATAATTCTATGAAACCAAAGATCGGCATTATCCTGGGATCGATGATGTTTCTGCAGTATTACATCTGGGGATCGTGGTATGTTACAATGGGAACATTTATGACCAAGATTCTGGGTTCCACCGGGATTCAGATCGGGGCAGCTTACAGTGCTCTGGCTATAGCTACAATGATTTCGCCATTCTTTATAGGTATGGTTGCAGACCGGTATTTTGCAGCACAGAGGGTCATGGGAGTACTTCACATAACAGGGGGTGTCCTGCTCTTTCTGGCTTCGAGAGTTACAGCAAACGGACCTTTCTACTGGGTGATACTGCTTTATTCTCTTGCCTACATGCCTACAATCGCCCTGTCAAACAGCGTTGCATTCAGGCAGATGACCGATCCGGGAAGGCAGTTTCCCCTTGTCAGGGTCTTTGGCACGGTCGGATGGGTAATTGCAGGGTTTATGATAGCCCTGCTTGGAATTGAACAGACCCCTTATACATTCTATATGGCTGCCATTGTGTCTGTCGGTCTCGGATTATTCAGCTTTTTTCTTCCGGACACTCCGCCTCAGGCAACAACCCCCTCCTCGGCAAAATCCATATTAGGTATCGACGCGTTTATCCTGTTCAGGGACAAACCATATCTGATATTTTTCATCGCTGCAATCTTTGTTTGTATTCCCCTCTCATTCTATTTCGGATTTGCCAACCTTTACCTGAACCAGTCGGGGATGGAAAACGCCGCAGGGAAAATGGTAATGGGACAGATCTCGGAGGCGTTGTTTATTCTTGCTATACCCTTCCTGTTCAACAGGATCGGTGTGAAAAACATGCTTCTGATTGGTATGACGGCGTGGATACTCAGGTATCTTTGCTTTGCATTCGGCAACATGGGAGCAAATCTGTGGATGCTTTATACGGGGATTATCCTCCACGGGGTATGTTATGATTTCTTTTTCGTTACAGGGTATATGTATACTGAAAAGAAATCAAATGAAAGGATCAAGAATGCAGCCCAGGGATTGTTCACCTTTGTTACCTATGGACTGGGGATGTTCATCGGGACATGGTTTTCGGGCTTTGTCACAACACATTATTCAGTAAACCAGGTATACCAGTGGAGAAGCATCTGGTTTGTTCCGGCATATATTGCTGTTGCGGTACTGATCTGTTTCATCTTCTTCTTCAGGGAAAAGAAAAAGATTGAAATAGCGCAATAGGACCGGAGCAATGGGTAAAACCGGTAAATAATAAAAGAGGCTGTATCAGGTATTATATGATGCAGCCTCTTTTTTAGATTACAAAACCCCTTTTATTTCTTTGTCAGAACAAAGTTCTGGATTGTCAGATTCCCTGCTGTTATTTTTACTCCGGCAAAGCTGACAGTATCGTAATTCTCTTTGGTAGCAAATATTGAATATGTTCCGGCAGGCAAGCCTATTATTGCATAATGTCCCAGTGTATCGCCTACAGTTGTTGCCACCACTGTATCCTGTTTTACCCATACTATCGGACTCTTGATCTTTACTTTTGCAGTGTCGGTAACCATTCCTGCAATCCGTCCGGCTGTTGAAGCGTTGACTGCTCTGATAACAGGTTTAAAGATAAATCCGTTATTGTGTAAAGGATTGCCTCTCAGGACAAACGATTTAGACAGATCAAAGTCGAGCAGCAGCTCTTCAGTCAGCCCGCCTTCCACTTCGAGTGCAGGTTCGATGAAGATCTTGATGCCTGTCTGTTTTCCGCTTGGAACCTTAACACTATAGGAATCGCCATCCGTTAATTTCAGCATGGCTTCTGCCACATAAAGTCTCACAAGGTCATATTTTCCGCTGGGTATTTCAACATCAGCCAGTTTTTTACTGACACCATTCCTGAGATCAACCAGGTTAAGAATTACCGTATCTTCAAATATAACCTCAAATGGCGGGATGCTGTCAGGCAGGCCGTCGCCCGCTCTCCTGATCTCTATTTTCGTGATCGTGACAGCAGCTGAATCGATCATGTCAAAAGGAAACGGTGCATCCGTTATTTTGACTACAAGTCTTCCCGGATCATTACTGTTAAATCGGTCGCTGCAGGAAGACAGGAGCACAAGGGCTACTCCAAATAATGCAAAGAATAACTTTTTCATACAGTCTATTTTTATTTAAGTGAATTCTGACCAGCAAATCTAGACTCCCGATCATGAATATTTCATGAATTTTCAGGGAAAAAGAATGAAAATGTTGTTCCTTTTGCAGGCTCGGATACCACTGATACTTCTATATTATGAAAATCAGCAATAGATTTGGTAATTGCAAGGCCAATTCCTGTACTGTTTTCGTCAGTAATGATTTTAGATTTAAAACGGGAAAAGAGACTATTCATCTGGGCTGGAGACATGCCTTTTCCGGTATCGGAAATTGTTATAACAAACCTGCCATGCCTTAAAACACTTTTCGCTGTAATTTCACCGCCTGTATTGGTGAACTTAACTGCATTGTTTACAACGTTGTAAAGCATTGAGAAGATCAGAGATCTGTTAGCGTCCTTAAACTGGTAATTATCAATATAATCCTCGCGCAGATTAACACTTTTATCTTCTGCAACAGGGCTGAGTTCATTCAGTATTTCCCTCATGATCTCGTTCATATCGACAGTCTCTTCACGCAGGTACTGGCGGCTTTCAATACGGGCAATCAGCAGCAACGAATTTACCAGGCTCTGGAGCCTGTGAAGTGTTTTAAGCGATTCTTCGATCTTTTCCGAAATTTCCGGCTCAATATCGGTCTTCATAAGAAGATTTTCGAGCTTGCTTCTCAGCACTGATACCGGCGTCAGCAGTTCGTGTGAGATATTGATTGTGATCTCCTTTTCTTTTTGGAATAGCTCGTTGATGTTGTCCATCAGCTCTCTAAGTGCATGGTCCAGAGAATAAAAATCAGAAGTATTGGTTCGGACCGGTGTTTTGTCGAAAAGTGCAGGATTGGATATGCCTTTTAGTTTATTTGTAATCCTGTCGAGAGGACGTAAAAGATAATGATTGTACTGAAGGTCGGTCAGAAAGGTAATAAGGATTATCAGAACCAGGAATACGAGTATGACCCGGGTTGTATTCTTCTTTTCCTGCATTATGCTGGTGAGGCTGTTGCCTATGTCAAGGAGGTACTTCTGGCCATCAACCATGAATGAGTAATTAAGCACACGGTATGCTATTTCGTCACCTTCTATTATTCTGCTTGTCTCCTCGATGAAATTCAGATCCGCTGTCGTGTCAGTTTTTTCAAGGCTGATGAACTCCTCCTTCAGGATATTATAGCTTCCGAAAGCATCCGTGGTATCAGATGTCATAAATGGTTCAATTCCTATATTTCCTATGAGTTCAAGCACCTTTTCCCTTTTCTGAATAAGGTTATTGTCAACCTGTCTCAGATTGATTCTCTCGATGATATATGACATGACCAGCAGGAATAGTGCAGTGAATGCCAGCTTTGAAAGCAGGTTAAAGAGTGCAAGCTTGATTTTCAGTTTGATCATCGCTGAATTAACATCCTATTGGTCAGCACTTACCCTGTAGCCTACGCCTCTTACTGTCTCGAGCCATTCAGTCGGAGCATAGGCATTTAATTTTTTCCTCAGGTTTTTAATATGAACATCAATAAAATTACTGTCGTACTGATCGTCGAGGATATTTCCCCATATATGCTCATATAATTGCTGGCGTGTCAGGACTCTGTTTTTGTTCAGGACAAGGTAAAGAAGAAGGTCAAACTCCTTTTTTGTAACCTCCACTTCGGCATCCCTGCATATCAGTTTACGCGACTGTATCTGAACAATAAAGTCGCCGAGGAGAATATCCTGACTGATTATTTTGAACTTTCGTCTTGCTACGGCATTTATCCTTGAAAGCAGCTCGACCAGTGCGAATGGCTTTGCCAGATAGTCATCTGCTCCGAGATTTAATCCTTTTACCTTATCTTCAACAGCCCCGCGGGCAGTGATAATAATGAATGAAGCCTCGCTTCCGGCCTTCCTTGCATGGTTTATCAGGTCGAGCCCGTTAGAATCGGGCAGGCCAAGATCGAGGAGGACGAAATCATACAGGTTCACAGCAATTTTTTCAGAAGCATCCACACCCGTATATGCAAGATCACACAGGAAATTCTCCGATTTGAGAAAAGCCGCTATTTCGTTGGCAAGACTTTTTTCGTCCTCAACAATAAGTACATTCATGAGTGTAAAGTTAAAAAATCCTGAAGATGCCGCCTAACAGGAAGACAAAACCTTTTGGTGCAGGAAGGTCATTGTCCTCATAACCCGGAAGTAAATAGCATAATTCTGCCTCAATGGTCATTTTGTCGGAGTTAAGCGCCACAGGAACTCCGAAGTCAACCTCCATAAATCCGAATTTTTTGTTATAGGATGTATAGGTTGTGTGCTGAAGGAAGTATTTCCATCTGCCATAGCGTGGTATTACTTTGATGCTTGTTCCCGTTTTCGTCTCAACTTCAATGAGTGTTCCGAATAACACGCTTACATACGGATCGAATGACACATAAAGTTTCTTTTTTAAGAATTCACGTGTCTGAAAATACCTTGAGTTCTTAATCTGCAGGTACAAACGGTTCTGGTCTGACAGCATTCCTCCTGCCGATATTTTTGAATAGAGCAGGTTCCAGTCAAGACCAACGGTCAGATCACCATATGTGAAGCTGCCGAACAACGTATCGGCAAGAGATGGAGCAATCTGGTACCTGTAAGCGCCGGCAGCAATATCCAGCCACGAATTGAAAACATGGGTATAATTGAGTGAACCGGAATAAAAAGCAATAAAGGGATTATAACCCGTGAGATGAACCGCCGAAGCTGAGGCAAAAAACTCACTTTTAAAACCGTATGTAATGGAAGCATATTCAAAAGGCTGGTTCTGCGATATTGTCGATCCCATGTAGATCATATTGCTGCCATAACCCATACCTCCGTACATTGCGTGGCGGGAACCTTCAGACGCCTTTTTGGCGGTGTCAGTCTTAACAATATCAGTCTGTGCGATTCCGTTGAGCGGCAGAAGGAGGATGAATAAAAGGGATGGAAAAACCTTCCCGCAGACAGCTGACTGTGAAAGTATCATTAAGAATTTTGTTGTGTTACCTGCCGGGACGCTTGCCTACTCCACCCGGTTTTCCGATACCTTTGGGTATACCCGATCCGGATGGCCTTACAATTGACGGGGGGCGGGCTCCGCGTGCTTTGCTCATGTCGGGACGTGCCCCTTTAACCTGTTTAACTGTTTTACCAGGATTGTTTTTCGCCTGATTGCCAACCTGATTATCTGCATTTCCTTTTGTAACCTGGCCCCTGGAGTCATTTCCCTTCACGTCCTGTCCATTTGCCTCACCGGCTGACTGGTTAATCTGGGTAATTATCTGAGATGTATCTCTTTGCTGAATTACATTCTGGGCAAAGCATATGTGTCCTGTAACAACAAAAACAACAGTAAATAATAATATTTTCCCCGGAATTTTCATTTTCTGCTTATATTTAGATAACCAGAAATCAACAAAATTTCATTGGTTAACTCTCTATTTATATTATGCTTAGTCATCAGTTCCTATTGGTGAGACAAAGGTAGATAAACCAAGATGAAGAATAAATGAACAAATTGTTCCGGAATACTTTCAGCCAGTTCAGAGCAAATTTATAACGTTAATTCACCCCAAAGCTATGAAAAATTCAGGTATAATCCGCAAAAACATCACAGCAGCAGCCATTTTACTGATTCTCATGATACCGGGTTGTGACAACCGCCATGTATCTGATGAAGCGCTCGGATACGTAGATCCGGATATCGGAGGCGTCGGACTCCTTTTACAGCCTGCGCGTCCTGCTGTACATTCTCCTAACCAGATAATACGGGTATATCCTGTAAGAAGAGATTATCTCGATGACCAGATAAGGTATTTCCCTCTTACGCTCATTTCACACCGCAACGGCGAATTATTCGGGATAATGCCATTTACCGGTGATATAGGTTCAGGTCTGCCTGTATCATCGTGGGACAACCAGCTCGAGAAGATTACACCATATTATCTCTCCACCTGGCTTGAAACATACGACATAACCGTAGGGTTTACACCCGGGGATAAAGCAGGCTATTTCAGGTTTGTGTTCCCGGCCGGTTCGGTAAAAAATATATTTATGGCCAACATAAGAAATGGAGGATGGGAAATTAAAGATGGTACAGTGCTGAACGGAGAGGACTCATTTTCGGGGATGAAGGCCTATGTTTACGGAACACTGAGCCAGCCGGGTATCCTTACCGATAAAGAATTTTCCGGCCGCCGCCGTCAGTATATTACATTTGATGAACAGACAGGCGATATTATAGAATTTAAATATGCTGTATCCTTCATCTCACCCGGACAGGCCAAGGATAATTTTGATGAAGAGATCGCAGCGTTATCGTTCAGCGACCTTGGGAAGACAGCAAAGGATAAATGGGCTGAAGCCATAGGGAGGATAGAAGTTAAAGGCGGAACTGAGGCACAGAAGCGGACCTTTTACACAGCTTTATATCGCTGTTACGAAAGGATGGTGAACATAAATGAAGGAAACGGGTATTACAGCAACTATGACGGAAAGGTACATGAGGCAGACCGCGATTTTTATGTCGACGACTGGATCTGGGATACCTACCTTGCCCATCATCCGCTTCGTTCAATCCTGCAGCCCGGGATGGAGGCTGATATGATACAGTCATATGTCGCGATGTACGAGCAAAGTGGCTGGATGCCTACATTCCCGATATTGTGGGGAGATAATCCGTGTATGAATGGCTTCCATTCTACGGTCATGATCCTTGATGCATACAGAAAAGGGATAAGGAATTTTGATATTGAAAAAGCTTATGAGGGAATGAAGAAGAACGCCCTCGGGGCAACAATGCTTCCATGGAGGAATGGTCCGGCCTGCTCGCTCGATACCTTTTACTATGAAAATGGATGGTATCCGGCCTTGCATCCGGGAGAACCTGAAACTGTCAGTCGTGTCCACTCTTTTGAAAAGCGACAGGCTGTTGCTGTTACCCTCGGCCACTGCTATGATGACTGGGCACTTGCACAGATGGCAAAAGAGCTCGGGAAGACAGATGATTATGAGTTCTTCATGAAACGTTCGGAGAACTACAGAAATCTCTGGTTGCCTGAAAAAGGCTTTTTCATGCCAAAAGATGAAAAGGGAGAGTGGATTGATATTGATCCTGTTTTTGACGGAGGTATGGGCGGTCGCGACTACTATGATGAAAATAACGGCTGGACTTATCTGTGGCAGGTTCAGCATAATCTGCCTGCCCTGATAAGCCTCATGGGTGGTAATAAAGCTTTTGAGGAAAAACTTGACAGATTATTCCGCGAACCGCTTGGGAGGAGCAAATATGAAACTTGGGCCAAATTCCCCGATTTTTCAGGTATAGTAGGTCAGTTCAGCATGGGGAATGAGCCCTCATTCCATATTCCATATCTTTATAACCTGACCGGTTCACCCTGGAAGACCCAGAAGAAAATAAGGATGCTTCTGGATGCCTGGTATCCCGATAATATTTTTGGCATACCGGGTGATGAGGACGGAGGCGGAATGTCGGCTTTTGTAGTGTTCTCATCTATGGGATTTTATCCGATTGTTCCCGGATTACCGGTATATACTGTCGGAAGTCCTCTTTTTGAAAAGGTCACCATAAACCTGCCGGGTGGAAAGAAATTTATTGTTGAGGCTGACGGCGGTACTGCAGAAAACAAATACATTCAGGAAGCCTGGCTGAACGGAGAACCCCTGGTAATACCATGGTTTACACATAACGATCTGATGAAAGGAGGAACCCTGAAGCTTAAAATGGGACCTTATCCGAGCTTAACATGGGGCACAGCTGCTGATCCGTTATCTGTAATGACAGGATTTCTGACAGGCAATTAAATCTCTCTCACAACCATAATATATAGTAACTTTACTGAAATTGACGAGAAAATGATAGTGAACTGCGTTTATGTAAATGTAAAGCCTGATTCTCTCGATAAGTTCATTGAAGCATCGGCTGAGAATCACAGGGAGTCGGTGAAAGAGCCCGGTAATCTCCGGTTTGACTTTATTCAGCAGGCTGACGATCCTTGCCGTTTTATGATTTATGAAGCCTTCGAATCGGATGAAGCAGCCGCAGCCCATAAATATACTCCCCATTACCTCAGGTGGCGCGACAGAGTCAGCGACATGATGGTTGAGCCAAGGAAAGGGGTAAAATATAATGTTCTGCATCCCAGCGACAGGTCAAAATGGTGAAGCCATTTCAGTTTGCAAGGTTACCACTGATTTATTTCGGGCGTGGCAGGATAACCGAACTTAACCTCCTGGTAAAGAGATATGGCAAAACATTACTGCTTCTTACCGGGAAGAGTTCCTTTATGAATTCCGTTAATGGCAGGAACCTTGTCAGTAATCTTAATGACAACGGCATAAGGTACAAGCACATAATTGTTCCGTCGGAGCCCTCTCCATCGACTATTGATGATGCTGTAGCTGCATTCAGGGAGTTTAATCCGGATGTTGTGACAGCTATCGGAGGGGGAAGCGTGATAGACGCCGGCAAGGCGATCTCAGCAATGCTGCCGTCAGGAGCCCCGGTCACTGAATTTCTTGAAGGTGTCGGAACAAAAGAGCATCCCGGTATAAAGATTCCCTTCATTGCTGTTCCCACAACCTCCGGAACCGGCAGTGAAGCCACAAAGAATGCAGTCATCTCCCGGACCGGAAGAAACGGATTCAAGAGATCCCTCCGGCATGATAATTTTGTTCCCGACATTGCAATTGTGGATCCCGAACTGACACTCGGGTGCCCGCGCGATATAACTGCTGCTGCAGGAATGGATTGTTTCACCCAGCTCACCGAGGCATACCTGTCCGACAAAGCTAATCCCTTCACCGATGCCCTCGCTCTTGAAGGACTGAAGGCGGTAAAAGCATCACTTTCTCAGAGCTGTCTGAGCGGAGATGATATTGAAGCCAGGGAAGGAATGTCCCTGGCAGCGCTTATCTCAGGCATCTGCCTGGCAAATGCGGGTCTGGGGGCAGTTCATGGCTTTGCCTCTTCAATCGGAGGATTCTTTAATATACCTCACGGCGTAATATGCGGGACACTGATGGCATCGGCTAATGAGATGAATATCAGAGAACTGCGAAAGCTGCAGGATGATACCTCGTTAAAGAAATATGCCACCCTGGGGAAGTTATTTCTCGGTACGCAGGGAGAACCTGATGATTATTATATCAACGGATTGATAGAGTACCTGCATCAGCTGACAGAAAAGCTTCAGCTGCCGCGACTGAAAAAATACGGACTGAGCGAGGCAGATGCTGAAATGATATGCATGGCTACAGAGAATAAGAATAATCCTGTCAGATTATCGGCAAGCCAGTTTGCAGAAATCTTTAAGTCGCGTCTTTGATAATTCCCGGAACTTCAACTCAACTAAAACTATAATTATATGAAAATCAAAACATTGACAACCGCAACTTTGATAGTTTTATTGTTAATTGTTTCACAGATGCTTCAGGCGCAGCTGCCGCGCGAAACCGAAGATCAGAAAACTCAGAGAATGAAGTGGTGGACAGATGCCCGTTTTGGCATGTTCATTCACTGGGGTTTGTATGCCCTGCCTGCCCGTCATGAGTGGGTAAAAAATTACGAAAGAATGACCAATGAGCAATATCAGAAGTATTTTGAGTCATTCAATCCCGATCTGTATAATCCGCGTGAATGGGCCAGGATGGCAAAGGAGGCCGGAATGAAATATGTTGTACTTACGGCCAAGCACCATGAGGGATTTTGTCTCTTTGACTCAAAGTACACTGATTACAAATCGACCAGGACGCCATTTGGCAGGGATATCATAAAGGATTATGTTGAAGCGTTCAGGGCTGAGGGACTGAAAGTCGGATTCTACTATTCGCTGATCGACTGGCATCATCCCGATTACACGATCGACAGGAATCATCCGCAGAGGCAGGAATCAGACAGCGCTTATGCAAGACTGAATAAAGGAAAGGACATGAGCCGGTACAGGGAATACATGAAGAACCAGGTCAGGGAGCTGCTGTCAAACTATGGTCAGATAAGTATTATCTGGTTCGATTTCTCATTCCCCGGGAAGAATGGCAAGGGGAGGGATGACTGGGATTCAGAGAACCTGCTGAAACTGGCACGCACACTCCAGCCGGGAATCATTGTGGATGACCGTCTTGATCTCCGTGATGTGCAGGGAGGGTGGGATTTCACGACCCCCGAGCAAGTCAAGGTGGCCAGGTGGCCCGAAATTGACGGAAAAAAGATTCCCTGGGAGACATGTCAGACCTTTTCAGGCTCGTGGGGTTATTATCGTGATGAGACCTCATGGAAGAGTACGCCTCAGCTGCTTGAGCTGCTTATCGAATCGGTCAGCAAGGGAGGCAACCTCCTTCTGAATGTCGGCCCTACGGCAAGAGGTACCTTTGATTACAGGGCACAGGACAGGCTTAAGTCAATGGGGGAATGGATGAAATACAACAGCCGGTCAATATACAATTGTACTGAAGCGCCTGCCGGATTTGCAGCACCGGACAATTCATTGTTAACATATAATCCTGTTGCAAAGCGGCTCTATATTCATCTGCTGGCATACCCTATGGGAAGACTGACACTGACGAATATGGCTGATAAGGTCAGATATATACAGTTTCTCCATGATGCATCGGAGATACGTTATAGCGCAGGCAGGGGAGAGACTGCGAATGATCTTACTCTTCAGCTGCCGGTACTGAAGCCCCCGGTTGAGGTTCCGGTGCTGGAGATTTACCTGAAGTAATTGTTTGGACAGACGAAGATTTTAAATAATTATAGTTACAGGTTCAATGTTTCAGGTTGAATATGATTAAAAAAAACCTGCAACCTGCAACCTGCAACACTTTATATTTCAATTACCAGTATTGTATCGGTCTCATCAATCACCTCCTGAGGGACTGAGATAACGATCCCGAATGCATCCTGTTTGTATTTTATTTTAGTACCCGAGTTGTAAACAGTTATATTCTTAACTTTCTTCCCGAAATCAGGTATAAGCAGGTTGTCATCCTCGAGACTGAGGATATGAACAAATACCTTATTCTCTTTCCAGGTTGTTACTCCCCATGTTTTTGGTGAGACAGGTCCGCCACGGGTACCATAGATCGTCTCGCCGTTCTTATCCATCCATGAGCCCATAGCTTTGAGTGTGGCAGCAAATTCAGGCTGGATCCTGCCGTCAGGCATCGGGCCTACATTAAGAAGAAAATTAGAGTTATAACCTGCCGCCCTGACAAGATACTGGATCAGGTTCTTTGTTGATTTATAACTTTTATCCTGAAGGTTAAATCCCCATGAGTTATTCATCGTTTCGCATGTCTCCAGGGGAATTTGTCCGATGCTTTGTTCTGGATTGAATCCGGTGGTCTTTTGTCCGGGAAGGTCTTTTTCGAACATCTGGAAATCCTCGCCCGGGAATGGAGCAAGGTGATGGTTATTGCCAACAAGGCATGCCGGCTGAAGGCTGTGGATAAGACTGTATGTTTTGTCGAGGCGCCAGTCAGCATTTTTCTTATCCCAGTGTCCGTCGAACCAGATACCGCCAATCTCGCCATAATTTGTCAGAAGCTCGCGGAGCTGGCCATCCATAAAATCGAGGTATTTGTACCAGTCGCCGTTGTCCGGCCGTCCTGAAGTCTGACCGGTATTGCCGCGCGGGAAATAGTTTTCCTGGAACCAGTCGAGGTGGGAGTGATAGAAAAAGAGCTTTATCCCCTGTTTACGGCATTCTTCAGCAAGCATTTTCAGAACATCCTTCTTATATGGAGTGCGGTCAATTATATCCCAGTCAGTAAGCTTCGAGTCGAACATGGCAAATCCATCGTGGTGCTTGCTTGTTATTGTGATATATTTCATCCCTGCAGCTTTTGCCAGTGCGACCCATTCAGCCGGGTTGTAGTTGACGGGGTTGAAGAATGCCGGCAGCTTCTGATAGGTCTGCTTATCGATCCGCTGGTTATTCATAACCCATTCACCGTCGCCAAGGACGGAGTATACACCCCAGTGGATAAACATTCCGAATTTTGCATCCTGAAACCACTGACGGGCTTTAAGATTCTCCTGTGAAGGGGTATAAGCTGTTTGTCCGGTTACCTCTGTAACCAGAAGCAATAATAACGGGAAAAAAAATTTACGTGCCATAACCTTTATGTTTTATATGTTTTTGATTATTCGAGACTTCCAACTTCCTTTTCGACCTCGTTCAGTATTTCGCATGATCTGACAAGTTCCTTCATAACTGTATGGTCGGGATATAGTGGTCTGTCAATGTCGAGGAATTCAACATGTCTGCGTATGACATCTTTTGCCTTCTGAACGCCTCTGCCGAATTTATATTCATCCTTCCTGAAGTCAAGAGCCTGGGCAGCCGCCATAAACTCAATTCCAAGTACACCGTATGCACACTCGAGAATCTGATTGTTCTTTATTGATGTATTCATACCCATAGATACAAAATCCTCCTGGTCGGCAGCTGCCGGAATAGACTGTATTGATGCAGGCACGGAGAGTATCCTCTGTTCAACGATCAGTGTATCGGCAGTGTACTGGCTCAGCATCATCCCCGAGAACATACCTGCTCCCTTTGTAAGGAAATCGGGCAATCCGACGCTGAGGGCGACATTGTTGAGGCGGTTCATCCTTCTTTCCGACATAACGCTTACCATTGTTATGCATGCTCCTGCCATATCCATTGGCACACATACAGGTGATCCCTGGAAGTTGGCACCCGAGATTTGAAGATTCTTCTCCGGGAAGAAGATCGGATTGTCGCCGACACCATTCAGCTCAATCTCAACCTGCGATCTTGCATAATCGAGCATGTCGTGGGCTGAACCTATGACCTGAGGCGTTGACCGCATTGAATATGCATCCTGAACTTTTGATTTCACTCTTCCTTCCTTCAGGTCGCCACTGTCGATGCATTTGTTTATTGCCCTTGCGCTCCGTACAGCACCTTTGAATCCCCTTACTTCATGAAGCAGCAGGGTGTAAGGTTTCATATTGGCTTTAAGTGCTTCGAGAGTCATTGAAGCGGCAATCTCTGCTTGTTTAAGCCAGTTGTTGGCATCGACCAGCCAGATTGCGCTCATTGCCGTCAGCATATTCGATCCGTTGATCGCTGCCAGTCCGTCGCGAGCCTGCAAACCTGGGATTGGTATCCCTGCTTTTTCCATTGCAGTCTTTCCATCGAGTAGCTCCCCGTTGTAATATGCCTGTCCTTCTCCCAGCAGAAGCAAGGCGATCTGCGACATAGGGGCAAGATCACCTGAAGCACCGACAGATCCTTTCTGACAGACATACGGTGTGACACCCTTGTTGAGCATTTCAACAAGAGTCTCGGTTATCTCGAGGCGGTTTCCGGAATTTCCATGGGCGTGGACATTGATCCGTCCGAGTATTGATGCCCTTACTATTTCGATTGATGCAGGATCGCCGATACCAGCTGCATGATTATAAACCAGATATCTCTGGAAATCCTGTATCTGGTTGTCATCAAGAACTATCTCAGAGAATTCTCCGATCCCTGTATTGACACCGTACATTATTTCGTGTGCTGTTATTTTCTTTTCAAGCATAGCCCTGCAGTCATTTATTCTTTTACGGGCATCGGGATGGAGCTCTACTCTCTGTCCGTGCCGGGCAACATTCACGACATCATATACTGTCAGGCCAGACCCGGTTATTATTAATGTTTTCATGTTTAAATGTATATGAACTGATTTGTTTTAATTAAGAGACAAAGAATTCAAAAGCAGCAGATTGCGTAAGAATGGAGAGACATGTCCCTCCCGGTCAGATCAGAATAGCCCCGACCGGTTTATTTTGATCTTATATTCGAGGAGCCAGCATTTATGCATGGTGTGGTATATGTAAGTTCAAAAGTAGAACAATTATTTATTATCTGCAATGATAAAATCGATAGCAGGCTATGCATAATAATTGTGCAGAGATAAATAATCGATTCAGTTGTGATGCCATAGACTGATCAAATAAAAATTTGTATTTTTAGATCAGGTTCAACAGATCAGTCAAAATCCATAAATAAAAATATAATCATTTAAATCACTGGAATTATGAAAAAAAAGATCGTTCTGTTATTCATTGTTTCATTTGCGGTACTTTCAGGTGCTGATGCACAGAAGCCCGACAAAGCCGCTCTGGCAAAAGGGATTAACTTTATTGAAACCAGGACCTATTCCGCAGAGGATGATGCGAGGATACTTGAGCTGTATAAAAACCTCCGTGTTGCTGATGTCTCTGACGGGTTGGATATGGTTGGTCTTCCGGGAACAGGGCTGGTAAATCCGGAAATACAAGCCTGCTGGGTTGACCTTAAGGATTTTAAGCATGTTTTTAGAGGTATTGCAGTTACCGTCAGATATGTACCTACGCAGAGGCCGGCGCAACCTGCTCCCGGTGAAGACTTTTCAAAGTGGGAGGGTAATTTCTATTCAGTTTATTCACACGAAGCATTCACCCAGGTACTGAAACCGGGTTCGGCAGTTGTCATTGATGATGTTGAGGATATGGATATAGGTTCGATAGGATCCAATAATATTCTCGGGTGGTACAAAGCAGGTGCAACAGGAGTGGTGACGGATGCCGGAGCCAGGGATACAGATGAGGTGGGCCTGGAGGGCGTGCCGCTCTACCTCAGGAAAAAAGGAAGGGGCATTCGTCCCGGGAGGAATGAGATTGAATCGGTTAACCGGCCTGTTTCAATTGGCGGGGTACTTGTCTGTCCCGGCGATGTTGTAGTGGCTGACGGCGACGGTGTAGTTGTCGTTCCGCGTGCAGTGGCCGAAAAGGTTGCAGAATATGCCAGCAAGATTCTCTCTGGTGATAAAGCCGGAAGAAAGAGCCTGTATGAGAGTCTGGGGCGTCCGCTGGATAAGACGGTGAAATAACGGTGCAATGGTTCAATGGTAAGATATGAAAAGAACGGTTTCAATATTTCTATGTATTTATCTATCAGCATTGTTAGTTTTATATTGCCAGAATGCTGGTAATAAGGGAACGGCTGAAAGTCCGGGGAAAAAAGGTGCTTACTATACAGGTAAATACCGTAACCTGTTTCGTGAGAACGGACACTCGGGGAAAGAGATCAGATCGAAGATCGAAGAAGCCTTCCAGCAGCTTTTTCACGGCGATTCAGCAACTCAGACTCTCCTTTTTGAAGCTGGGAAGAATGAGAACGGCCCTATGGCGTATGTAAGCGATGTTTTGCACAATGATGTCAGGAGCGAAGGGATTTCTTATGGAATGATGATAGCGGTCCAGATGGATAAAAAGGCCGAATTCGATGCAATATGGAACTGGGCAATGACTCACATGTATGTGTATGATCCGAAGCATCCCTCTGAAGGATATTTTGCCTGGTCGCTGAAGACGGACGGTACTCCCAATTCCGAAACACCTGCGCCAGATGGTGAAGAATATATGGTTATAGCGCTTTATTTTGCCTCCGGCAGATGGGGCGACGGTGAGGGGATATACAATTACAGGGCATGGGCAGACAAGATTCTCACTGCAATAAGGCATCATCCGCTGAAGAGAGGAATGACAAAGTTTGGCCCTAGGACTGTGCATAACATGGTCAACGAGGAGAAAAGAATGATCCGCTTTGTCCCCGACAGCGGAGCCTGGGGATTCACTGATCCCTCGTATCATCTTCCTGCATTCTATGAGCTATGGGCGAGGTGGGGACCTGAAGCCGACAGGTCGTTCTGGGCTGCGGCAGCCGATACAAGCCGGGAATTTTTTCAGAAGACTACTCACCCGGTGACAGGACTTGCTCCAGACTATGCAAACTTTGACGGAACACCGCATTCTACCCGGTTTAACCAGCGTTCATCCAATTTCTCATTCGATGCACGAAGAACGCAGATGAACTGGGCTGTTGACTGGTCGTGGTGGCAGAAGGATCCGCGGGAACAGGAGCTCAGTGACCGGTTGCAGGCATTTTTTGCCTCACAGGGCATGGATACATACGGTACGGAATATACCCTTGACGGCAAGCTGCTTAATAAAGGTCATGCCAAAGGCCTTGTAGCGACAAACGCTGTAGTGAGCCTTGCTGCAACACATACGAGGGCAAGGGATTTCGTTGAAGCCTTATGGAATACTCCGGTTCCTTCAGCTTTTAATGAAAGATATTATGACGGGCTGTTGTACCTTATGGGAATGCTCCATTGCAGCGGGGAGTTCAGGATATGGAAGCCGAAGCTTTAGACCGACTAACTGCATTACAATCACTTATCCACCCATCTTTTAAATTCCGCAACACGGTCGCGGCTGACTATAAAATCTTCGCTTTTCGACATATTTTTCATCACCAACTGGAGCCTGCTGGAGGAATAGCTATGCATCATAGTGATGGCATTGATATTTACGATGCAGTCGCGGTTGATCCTGAAGAATCGTCGGGGATCGAGCATGCTCTGGATCTGATCGAGGGAATAATCAACTCCGAAATCCCTGCCCTGAAAATCACACAGAAAGACATTACGTTCGCGTATGAGAAAATGGCTGATTTCAGCAGCCGGTACTGACCTGTACTTTTCACCGATCTTGATCAGGAACCTCGATTTATATTGATTTCTGAATTCATTTATAAGCTGTCTGAAGTCGCGTTTGAGCGGATCCTTATTATCATAATACAATTTTTTAAATTTTTTTAGAGCCGATTCCAGAGCCTTCCTGTCAACCGGCTTAAGCAGATAATCAACGCTGTTAACCTTAAATGCTTTTAAAGTGTATTCATCGTAAGCCGTTGTAAAAATGACCGGTATTTCAACATCAATGGTTTCAAAGATTTCAAAACAGAGACCGTCATCGAGCTGTATATCCATCAGGATAAGATCCGGCTGAGGTTTCATCTGCAGCCGGTTTATTGTCCCTTCGACTGTTTCCAGTACATCCAGGATAGTTATCGATCTGTCGGTTTCCTTAAGCAACCTGACTATCTTTTCTGCAGCAGGAATTTCATTTTCAACAACAAGGACATTCATTTTAGCAATGGCAGTTTAACAGTGAAATGATCAATTGTTTCTTCGACTATTAATTCGCTTTTAAGTGTAAGCATCACGCGTTGGGCTAGATTATTAAGTCCGGTCTTTGTAGACTTCAGTTGTGTGGCTTTTCTCTGTAAATTGTTTTTTACAACAATATAGTGATCTTCGATGTATATGGAGATCCTTAGTGGATGCTCGCGAGTTGAAATATTGTGTTTTATGGCATTCTCTAGAAGGATCTGAAGCGAGACCGGGAGCAGCTTAAACCTGGCAGGGTCAGAAATATCAATACTTAGAAGGATTTTTTCTTCATCACGTATTTTGTGCAAACTGAAATATTCTTCCAGAAATTCAAGCTCTGACTGCAGGGAAACTATGTCCTTCTGCCCGTTCTCAAGAATATACCTGTAGACGGTTGACAGGTTGTTTATAAATCGTTCAGCGTCATCAGGCCTGGTTGAGATCAGCGATGAGATTGTATTCAGGCTGTTAAAAAGAAAGTGAGGATTTACCTGGCTTTTTAATGTCTCATTCTGAAAAATCAGATTCTCTTCTTTAAGCTTTTGCTCCCTTCTTAAAGATGTCTGCCACAACAGAACAATAAATATTACAGCACCGATAGCCATCCCTTTTATGGTTGAGTTGAACCATGTTCTGAATCCTGAATGAATAAAATTGTATAATACATTCGAAGGATCCTGTTCTGTTATCATGAGTTCCATATACTGCAGGAGTACAAAAAGGATCATTGAAACGAGAAGACAGGCTGCAATAAAAATTACAAATCTGACAAGAACAATGCGTGTAATTTCAGCCGGACTCCTGTCGAAGTTCAGGTTAGCGAAAAGTAAATTGCCGAAGAAGATAAATACCTCAAGCTGGGCAAATAACATTACAAACATGCTTATTGAAAAGAAAGGCAGGCCTGCAGACTTATCAGTCAGCTGGTTTATTATTGTGATAACCAGCGAGAAAAGCAGAATAAGAATATGTGAAAGCGGCTTTCGCAGGTTTAGAATATCTGAAATGGATAGTGCTTTCATACCTTCAAATGTAAGGTTCTTTATTTAATTTTCTCAACCCGGAGTTCCCTGATTGTTTTTGCCAGGAATTTGTCTTTCATTCCTTTAACTGTTATCTCCTGTATGGTCCCGCTGTACATGATCCCCTGTTCAATATTTTTTGTCTTCAATGAGACCATAACAGTTCCCCAGTATTGTTCTGTCCCTTTGGTGCTGATCTGAGCAATTGATAATTCAATGATATTATCGATTGCATAAAAATCGATAACCGCACATAATTTGCCGTTAAAGTTTGTTATTCCTTTCCAGCAAAGCAATATCTTGTTATGAGAATATTTTCCGATTTCTGCCATGTCGAACTGGCCGCTTATATCGGGAATTATATATGGTTTATTAAGCTTTAACGAGTCGAGATAGTCCCATGCAAATGTTTCAAATGATATCATGTCCCAGATAAGATTCCTGGCAAGTATGTTTTCAGGTGAAGAAGGGAAATTCTTAAAAGCATCTTCCCGGATCATTTTATCCGATGGTATATAAGTCATGTCCTCCATATATTCCTGTTTTGTCCCGGCAGGAAAAGGTTCTGATATCTTGGCGGAACTGGCTATTAAAACATTATTCCAGGTGACAGAGTCGTCTTTAAAACCTCTGGTATAATCGCCGGATACCTTAGTCTTCCCTGTGAAATTCCCATAAAGATCACGGTTGGTGTAAACTGCTGTCATTCTGTATTTCTGAAGGTTTCCGTCGTTATCAGGTTTGCCCGGCGTCAGCTCTGACATGTACTGGCTGATCAGTTTCTTCTGAGCTCTGGAGGCAGCCGGTGCAATAAATCCGGAAATTATCAATACAAGTCCGGTCAACATTAATATTCTTTTCATCTCTTTAATTTTTTTGGTTGAAATATCTATTATGAATCAAAGTAACAATACTCATCAACCCAATAAAAATTAAAGATGCTGAATGGTCAAATCAGGTATCTGAATCGTATAATCAGGGAATTGAATCGTTTTTTAAATTTCTATTTAATTCCAACGCAGAACACGGAACCCGGAACACGGCACCCGGCACACGGAACGCGGAACATTGTAAAGTTTTTCCGAACTTTGAGTTTTATTCTCAGCTCTTTAAAATGATTTACCGTCTGCTGGATATTTTCTTTGTGGTTTTTCATTCATCCCTTGTCCTGTTCAACCTGTTCGGCTGGATATGGAAGAAAACAAGAATTTACAATCTGATTACCCTTGGTGTAACCGGTGCATCATGGTTGTTGATTGGTCTTCTGGTTGGTGCCCTGGGGTATTGTCCGCTGACGGACTGGCACTTCAGTGTTCTTGAAAAGCTTGGAAAAACAGATCTTCCCGGCTCATATATGAAGTATCTTGGGGACAGGATCACAGGGCTGGATATTGATGCCTCCCTTGTCGACAGGCTCACTCTTTATTTATTCCTTGCTGCCTTGATAATCTCCCTGATACTGAATATAAAGGCATGGATAAGCACAAAAAAAAGCTGAAGCTGTTACGTGCAGCCTCAGCAAAAATCTCGTGTTAACAGATTAACAACAGTTTATCAAAGTCCTGTAACCTTAAAGATTAGCAAAGTTCAGACAGTTTCAGGTCCATCAGCTCATTTTGATGCGCGAAATTATATTCTCCATAGCGTTTAATTCATGTTTTTACTTCCTCATGCCTGAGAATAAATTCAGGATCTATTTCCACTCCCGCACCAGGACCTGTAGGAACTTTAATCATTCCATCCACGACCTTCAATGGTGATGTTTCGCATGCGTAAACAACATTTGTATTCAGACCTTTGAATTCGTGATATTTCAATGCATTGGGAAGAGCAGAAACAAAATGCATCATATACAGGAATCCCAGTCCACCGCCAGACATATGTGGCGTACATGTTTTTCCAAAGGTATCAGCCATAAGGGCAACCCTCATTGAACGGATCATGCCGCCGAAATAATAAGTGTCAGGCTGGACAACCTGAAGTCCGTCATTTGCTATCAGCCAGCGGAATCCATGAAGACTGTATTCCTGTTCACCGCCGGCAACAGCTATCGAAAGTGCATCTGCAACTTCCTTCGTCTCTTCATACCAGTCAAACGGCACCGGTTCTTCGAAAAACTCAAACCTGTATTCCTCCAGGAGTTTCCCTACCCTGATTGCTTCACTGACACTATAAAACCCGTTTGAATCGGCATAGAGGATCATTTCATCACCAAATGTTTTTCTGACCAGCGGAATTATCTCTTCTGTCCTTCCCGTTGGACCAGTTGAATTGATATCATCAGTCATGAACATTAATCCTCCAACCTTTATCTTCAGTGCACGGGCGTTATATTCCTTTACATCACGGATGATAAGTTCCATTGATTCCGCAACAGGTTTTTCGCGATATTCTGTAGCCTGATAGACTGCTACCTCCGGATTATATATCCTTCCAATAAGCTCGCCTATGGGCTTTCCTGCGATGCGGCCCATCATATCAAGAATAGCGAACTCAATGGTTGCAAGGGGTACGCCAAGGGCCATTCCCGATAACCTGAAGTTGAGGTTATAGATGTACACTTTATCGAGTAACAGGTCAAGATCACGGGCATCCTTGTCTATAAAGAACGGCTGAAGCAGGTTGGTAAAGACAGGATGCAGAGATCTCAGCTGCCCGCCATGACCGACAGATAGCCCGACAGCACCATCCCTCGATCGTACTCTGCACAGGAAGCTGTCCCTGAACCTTAATAATTCAAGGGTTTCGATAATTACAGGATCTTTAAACAGTTCTTTTTTAAACACCGGCTGACTGAGGATTTTATCAAGACGGGCATAATCTGCCCTGATCTCCTCGGATCCTTTGCTGCCTTTCGTACTTTGGTTGCATGACGATAATGGCAATGAGGCTGCAAGACATCCTGCCATACCGGTTTTAATGAAATGACGGCGGTTTGTTCCCATAGTTATTATTGTTTATTTATTTAACACTCATGTTATGTCAATACCTATGATCTCGTGATCGAATATTTGCGGTACTGTCAGAAATACCCTGTCGTTAAGGATCTCGGCTGGAACTTTTTTACCGCTGATCAGCAACTGTACAGTATCGGCCTTCATATCCCCCGGTGGTATTTTTATACTGACCCTGGCGGATACGGGTATCAGTTCCCTGAAAGGCCCTTTCACCATCATGGGGTTGGTCAGATTTACCAGGTGCACAGTCATGGAATGTTCCTGGCGCCAGACTGTGACATCCAGAACTCCGGGACCATTCACCTCAACGACCGGCTCTTCATTCAAGGCCCACATTATTGTGTTGCGAAGCAGCTTACCATGATCTGCACACATAACCTGCCAGAAGGAACGGTCTATATCATTGGGGAAATATGCTATACGGCTTCTACCGGTTTCTCGAAGGTAAAGCTCCCGTATACCTGAATCGGTAATACGCGGGTAAACATGTTCCATAGGAAGGTCGGGGTAGGTTGGGATAAGTGTGACCGGCCGGGGAAAATCGGCTGTTGGTCTGACCTTTATCCTGTGAATGGCGTTTATAAGCCGGTTTGCATCTTCAAGACCTTTCAGAACCGGATGAAACTTATTTGATGACGGATCGCTGTTCAGGCGCAGGTAGCTGTTCTGCATGGGTCCCTCGACACCCCCGTCCCATGAGACTCCGAACAGGCTTGCAAGACCGAAATCTGACCTTCTGTTACCATTCTCGTCATAGAGCGAAGTCTCAAATGTGGCCAGGAGGTTACCTCCATTCTCAACGAATTTCATCAGCTGACTGCACTGTTTATCGGATAACACCGGAATATTTGGCAGGATAAGAAGACGGAAAGGTTTAAGATGATCCTCGTCAAGCAACCGATCGTTTACCATTTCAAATGGTATCCGGGCTTCAATGAGAGCATGATACAACCCTGATGAATGGTCACCGCTTCTCTGCTGCCATCTTTCGGTACCATAGTTCCTTGTCTGTTCTGAGAATACCATGCCTGCACGTGCAAGCGGAGCAGTATTCCGCAGATAAAGTTCATTCCTGTAATGCGCATTATATATCTTCTCGACTACATCGAGCCACCGCCGGTCGTAGAGCACTCCTGAGAATTTTGTAAACCAAGGGCGCATACCGTTTGCAATACCTTCAGCAACCCATACCCTGATCTCGGCTTCGGTTTGCACCGAATCCTTCCAGCGGTACTGTTCCTCAAATCCCACACTGAAAATACCTCCCAGCGGCTTCATCCCGATTGATGCCCTCAGCTCTTTGGCAACCCGACCATTCGACCAGGGCATTGTCACACCGCTTCGTGCCTGGTGATCGGTAAATACAATATCCGAGAGCTGACCGGTTATTACTTTATCGGGGAATCCGTTGGGAATGAACCTGGAAGTGGATTTGCGCTTTCTTATTACGTCATCCCATTTTACCCAGAGATCTTTCAGCCGTGAAATATTCCACTCCGAATATTTCTGGTATACAGGATCAAACCTGTCGCTTGTCCGTGGCAGTTCAAGCCCCGAGTATTCCCTGAAGTTACTCCTGCAGTGTTCACAATAGCAGATGCCATGGCCTGCCCAGCGATTAGAGAATATCCCGTCAGGCTGGTACCTGTCCATAATCTCTTCATGCACCTGCGTCATGAACTCATAATTATAAGGACCAAGGGCGCAGGTGACCCAAAGTTCAGGGTTTGCCCAGTGGCGGCGTTTCTCACCATTGGCAGTAACCGCAATCCAGTCGGCATGAGCTTCGTAAACATTCTGCCAGGTTGCATGAGGATCGGTGCGTGCAATTACAGACATTTTCATTTTCCGGCAACCCTCGGCAAGGTAACCGAACGGATCAGAGTTGCCAAGCCAGGCGCTGCGGTGGTGCATCGGAACATCAGTAGGGTAATATGCCACCACACCGCCGGCACTGAGCGTAGCACCGTCGGCATGTACACGTCTGAAATAGTCAAGCCAGAAGTCAGGGTCGAAACTTCCGGGATCATTCTCAACAAGGGTAAGCTGAGCCCACCGCATCGGACGGCTGAACCACGACTCTTCCCGGGGGAGCGTGGTACCGGCAATTACAGATGGTCTGGCAACGACACATGCTCCGGCTGCCGTTGAGGTGGTGATTATAAAATTTCTTCGGTTCATAACTGAGTATTTGGTATTAAAAGGTAATAAATATTTTTTATGATAGAGCGAAAGAAGGCAGCAGTAAATTGCCAAAAACAAAATATATTTGAATAGTATTTGTAATATATCTCTGGAAATCATGAAGAAACTGTTGAAAATAATATTTGCGTTCCTGCCGGTTGTTTTATATGTGTACGAAGGATACTCGCAGAGTACGCGTCCTGATCCCAAGACCCTCGGGATTGGACAGAGGGCACCGGATTTCAGTCTGCCAGGGGTAGACGGACAATCGTACAGTCTCCAGGACTTTAATAAATCCCCTGTGCTGGTTGTTATTTTCAGCTGTAATCATTGTCCTACAGCACAGGCATATGAAGAACGTATTATTTCATTTGCGAAGGATTACAAGCCGAAAGGTGTGGCAGTGGTAATGATCTCACCGAATGATATCAATGCGCTCAACTATTCGGAGCTGGGGTATTCAGATATGGGTGACAGTTTTGAAGATATGAAGATACGTGCAGACGATAAGGGATTTCCATTTCCGTATTTATATGATGGCGACGGGCAAAAGGCAGCGCTGGCCTACGGTCCGGTAGCGACACCTCACTGTTTTGTTTTCGACAAAACCCGGATCCTGCGCTACGCAGGACGGATTGACGGATCGGAAAAACCCGGGACCGGGAAAGGAGAAGATCTCAGGAACGCAGTTAATGCTGTCCTTGCCGGGGAATCGGTTAAAATACCTGTAACCAAGGTATTCGGGTGTTCTATAAAATGGTCGTGGAAAGATGAGTATACAAAGAGGCTTTACAAGCAGTGGGCTGAATTACCTGTTACACTGGAGGATATTGACGTGAACGGAGTCAGGGAGCTTATTAAGAATACATCTTCGAACAAGCTTAGGCTGATCAATATCTGGGCAACCTGGTGCGGCCCGTGCATCACAGAATTTCCCGACTTTGTGATCATCGACAGAATGTATCGCGGCCGCCCTTTTGAATTCATTTCGGTAAGCGCCGATAAGCAGGACAGACGCGACGATGTCCTGAGCTTTCTGAAAACACAGCAGGCATCCAATAAAAACTACATATTCAGCAAGGATGATGTGTATGAACTGATTGAGGCCGTTGATCCTGACTGGCAGGGAGGTCTGCCATACACAATGCTGATAGAACCGGGCGGTAAGATTGTTTATAAAAAGCAGGATACAATAGATCCTCTGGCAATGAAGAAACTGATAGTAGATAACAGATATATAGGACGGTATTATTAATGAGGCCTGAAATCATGAAAATAAATCTCACCAGACGTAATTTCATTAAAACAGGTACAATATTTACAACCGGATTTGCCATGGCACCATCAGTGCTGACTGCCGGAAAGAAAAATATCCGGGGTAATCCCATTCGGCTTGGGGCTCCGGTTCCGGGAAAATTTACTGATCCCGTGGAATGGGTAAAAGCGGTGAGATCGTTGAAGTACACTGCATCCTATTGCCCTGTTCAGCCGGGTGCCGCCCCTGAGATGATCAGGGCATTCAGGGCTGAAGCAGGGAAAAACAATATCCTTATTGCCGAAGTGGGAGTCTGGAATAACATGCTTGACCCGGACGAAACGGCTCGAAAAGAGGCTGTCAGGAAGAATATAGATTCACTTCAGATGGCAGATGAGATAGGAGCTCTGTGCTGTGTAAACATCTCCGGTGCCAGAGGAGAGATATGGGATGGTCCGTATCCCGGCAATTATTCGAATGACACGTTTAATCAGATTATTGAAACGGTAAGATATATCATTGACCAGGTAAAACCCGTGAATACGTTTTTTACTCTTGAACCGATGCCGTACATGCTTCCCGATTCGCCGGACTCATACCTCCGTCTTATAAAAGCTATTGACCGTAAACAGTTTGGAGCGCATCTCGACCCGGTTAACATGATCTCAAGCCCTCAGAGGTATTTCAATAATGGTGAATTCATAAGAGAGTGTTTTAGAAAGCTGGGTCCCCACATAAAATCTGTTCATGCCAAGGATATAACCATTTTACCGGAGCTGACGGTTCACCTCGAGGAGAGAAGGCCAGGACTTGGTTCGCTTGATTATTCCGTGTTGTTGCAGGAAACAAGCAGACTGAAAGATGTTCCGATTATGCTTGAACATCTCGAAAAGCAGGAGGATTATTTACTTGCGGCAGAATATGTAAGGTCAGTCGGAGTAAAAACAGGGGTAAGGTTTCTGGAATAGCACAGAAACGGATCGCTTTAAAGGAGTTTCCTGATCAGCCAGATAAGAAGCGACAGCACAACACTTATCAGGATCATTGTTGTTACAGGTATATATATCCTTACATTCTCTTTCACAATCCTGATATCCCCCGGTAGATGCCCCAGCCATCCTAATCTGTTACCTGCGAAATATACAATCAATCCGGCAATAATGAGGATTATACCAATGATAATAAGCGTTCTCCCAACCTGCTCCATTTTAAAAAAATTGTTCTGGTACAAATTTAGTAAGTGTAACTTGAAATTGGAAGGGCAGTCTTGGGAGAAGCCGGCCATATCTGCAGCGGAAAATGAATGGAAAGGTTACAAAAAGACAGTCAGTCATAAAGGTAAAAGTATATTTTTAACTGAAATATGTAACGTTTCCATTTTTATGACGTCTTTATAAAAGCTGTTACGGATAAGTTTACTGAGATTAATCAGGGATATTATCCGGAGAGTTGTGCCCGA
>JADDYF010000352.1 GCA_015712185.1 Bacteroidales bacterium | reverse complement strand
TGACAGACCAATGGCCGATCCTGCAGGAAAACAAAACCAGTTTACAGCAACGGTCAATGGTTCTCCGGCAACAATTAACTCCTTAAATTTAAAAACCGGAGACCCTTATTCAATTATTGTCACCCTTGCAACGCCACTCACAGGCTCCGAAACCGTCTATATCGCTTATACTGCAGGCGATGTTGCTTCGGTACAGGGTGGCTGGTTACTTTCATTTACTGACCAGCTTGTTACTTTGACTGCACAAACAATTAATTTTTCACAGTCCTTAACAAAAAAATATAATGAATCTCCCATGACTCTCACCGCAACAGCCAGCAGCGGACTGGGAATTACCTATTCCAGTTCAAATCTGTCTGTAGCCACTGTCAGCGGAAATGTTCTCTCTTTCCATTCAGTAGGAAACTCGGATATAACAGCTATGCAACTCGGGAATGCTGCTTATGCCCCTGCAAAATACATCAAAACCCTGACCGTATCCAAAGGAGACCAGGTAATTACATTTACTACTCTGCCCGCTAAGACTTACGGTGATGCTGATTTCAATATTTCAGCAACAGCAAGTTCAGGTCTGAGTGTAAGTTTTTCCAGCGGGAATACGGGAGTTGCAACTATTGCGGGAAGCACAGTTCATGTTGTTGGTGGTGGAGAATCAGTGATTACTGCTTCACAGGCTGGAAATTCGTTATGGAATCCTGCTCCCGTTGTTCCGCAAACGTTAACGGTTTCCAAAGCACCATTAACGGTAACTGCGGATAATAAAACGAAAGCATACCTGGCACCTTTACCAACACTGACATTTACGATAACAGGCTTTCTGTTCTCCGATGATCAGTCTGTTCTTAATATTCTTCCGGATATCCAGACACCGGCTACCCAAAACTCATCTGTCGGTGATTATGAAATAACGATCTCAGGCGGGATTGATAATTCTTATTATTTTAATACATATGTACCAGGTACCTTAACAATTACAAAGATATCCCAGACAATTACTTTCACAGCTTTCCCGGAAAGATTGCTTGTGAACAATACATTTACACTGGCCGCGTCATCAACATCAGGACTTACTGTTTCATTCGAAAGCTTGAATCCTACCATTGCCACCGTTTCCGGTACTACTCTTACCGGTGTATCAAAAGGAACGGCACAGATACGGGCTTACAATGCAGGTAATGTAAACTACAATGCAGCCGAAATACTGGCTCCGGTTGAGGTTTTCTCCACGCACCGGTATATTATGCACCTTTTCACCCCCAATAATGACGGAATTAACGATTACTGGGAACTTCCAGATATGGATGTCTGGGGAAAATCTAATGTAAAAGTCTATAATCGCTGGGGAAAATTAGTTTTTGCAAAAGACAACTACGACAACCTTTGGGATGGTACCTCAAACGGAAATCCTTTACCTGAAGGAGCCTATTATTTTGTTATCAAAACTGAAAATTCAGGAACAATAACAGGAACTGTTAATATTATAAGATAATCCCCCCATCCCCCCTAAAGGGGGGTTAATAAGAAATAATTATTAAGGCCCCCTTCAGGGGGTTGGGGGTGAAAAGAATAAAAACGAAATAAAATGAGAAAGCAACTACTAATTATATCAGGGATATTTTGGGGAGTTTCAATGTTTGCTCAACAAATCCCTTTATCAGAGAACTATTTTCTCGATAAGTATTCCTTTGCACCATCCTTTGCAGGTAACTATAACAGCAAATTTCTGTTTTTAGGATATCGCAGTGACTGGACTGGCATTGATGGCGGACCCAAAACCTTCAGGTTATCTTATAATGATGTCCTGATGCAGAATGCTGGTGTAGGCGGAAAAATAGTCTTTGATAAAGCAGGGATATTTAACCAGTTATTTGTGTCAGGTTCATATTCATATAACCTTACCGTTTCAGGAGAACATCATCTGTTGTTCGGATTTTCCGCAGGATTATATCATAATACCATAAATCTGTATGATTATTACAACGATCCCAACTATAACCTTGATCCCTCACTGGTTCAGGAGGACATCAAATCAAAGCTGAAATTTATGAGCGATATATCAATGGTTTATATGATAAAGGGATTCGAAGCGGGAGTCATGTTTTCAAATATCAGTTTTGGTGATGCCAGCTATAAAGAGGTTGACCTGAAATATAATCCGATGGCTAATTTTCAATTCCATACGACATACATGTTCAATCTATCAGAAGCATGGGATCTCACGCCATTGATCATTGTACGTGGCGGAAAGCATATAAAAACACAGTTTGAAATAGCTTCACAAATTATCTGGCAGAAAAAAATTATGGGAAATCTGGCTTTCCGCGATCCCGGTGTGATTGGATTAGGTTTTGGGGCAAAAATTAGCAAGGGCTTAATATTATACTATAATTTCAACTTCGCCACAAATGTGGCATTGAACACATTTAACAATCACGAGGTATCACTCGGATTTAATATTTTTGAATACATAGGAAAGAAATAACCATACCATGCGTATGTCCTGCCTGCCTGTTTAACTGCTCCGGTAATTAAACACTCTGATATCTTGATGCAGGCTGCCTTACGAATATCAGTCTTATTCTGTCTTTAAACTTATATCATATATTTGCTGTCTGTATAGTAATCCTGCAAGGCAAAAAGATATGTCAAAATCAAAATTCTTCATCATATTGTCAATATTACTGAACTACATATTCTGTTTTGCCCAGGAACTGCCACATCCTGTGAATAATGAAGGAGTATATGAATTTCTCGATGAATTGGCAAATAGCCATCTAATCTTGATTAACTCCACTATAAAACCCTATTCCAGATCCTTTATAGCTGAAAAGCTGAATGAAGCTTCATTGAAAAGAGAATTGCTGAGTCTCAGGCAGCAGAAAGAGCTTGATTTTTATATCATGGACTTTGGAAAAGAAACAATTGAAGGGAAGGAATGGGAAAGGAGGAAAGATCTTTTTTATTATAAAGACAAACTCTTCTCATTAACAATCAATCCGATTATCGGAGGAGAATTCTTTACTAATTCTTCAGGCAGTTCAACATATTACCGTAACGGGGTGGAAGCAAGAGCATATACAGAGAACTGGGGATTTTATGCCTCGCTCCGTGATAACCATGAGAAACCTTTGCTTGGTTTGCCTGATTATCTTATAAAAAGAGAGGGAGGCCATATTAAAGAAGGTTCCGATTGGAGCGAGATGATGGGTGGTGTTACCTGGTCATGGAACTGGGGCAGTGCAGGACTGGTAAAAGATAATATCGAA
>JADDYF010000137.1 GCA_015712185.1 Bacteroidales bacterium | reverse complement strand
ATCGGGAATGGAATTTTAAAACTCAGGGAAACAACATTACAAACTGCTTCATAGTCAATATAAATCTTATTATGGCAGGCTCGATTTTCTTGATTAGATGGTTTAAGTTTGTTTGTTAAGATAAGGAAAGATGAGATATCAGGCATTGTCATGAGTTAAACTTATCTACACAACCAATATTTCACTCCATCATGGTGAGAACATGTTCCAGAGCCAGTAGAATTACTCCTTGTTCATCCTTTTTCTCATCAGATTTTATTGTCACATATTTAAACGGAATCCCGGTTAAGATATGGGCAACAGCATGTCCTGCTTCATGAACTGTGATAGAGTCTAATCCTTTTTTCATTATGATAGTATAGGTTTCTAATAGCAAATTTATTTAAACTTATGAATGTATTCAGAAGTTGATAATCCTATGGTCATGTCAATAGCGGTAAAATATAGTTGACATTGGATTTTTATTGGTGTAAATTTGCATTAGCAGGGCTAAACATTCAAGATTTGAACAGATCCTTCACATTTCTGAAATTTATAATCGCAGCTGGATTCTTACTTTTCACCTCGTGTGAATATAAACCAGACGGTGAGAATTTCAAGGATATCACCAAACCTGATGAATCGAAGGTAATCCAGGTGCAATTATTACCTTATGATACGACCTATGTGATCTGGTCTCCTGTAATGCTTTCCTATATCATTAATACGTTTGGTCTTTCGATTTATAATATACGAGTATTAATTGATGACCTTACCATTTATGAGGGTATTAAATCTGAGGACAGTTTTTATTTTAATCCCGGATCATTTGAAGAGGGGCAAAAAACATTGTCTTTGGCTGTAACAACCGGTACCGGTACAGGAAGCCTGTCAGACCTGTTACAATATGAAGGAATGATCTTTATCAAACGGTGGCAAATACTTACATATGGTTGCTGCCCGGATCAGGTAAAGATTACCCGGATACTGGCCGAGGATGGCATCCTCAAAATGGAATGGTAGATCAATGATCAGCCCGGATTTCAGAAATATCGGATATACGTTCATTATACAGAGTTGGACCAACCTGATTACCCTCACATTGTCGCAGAATTTACCGATCCTTTGCATAACTGGTGTTATGATTCTGCGTATATTGGAGGTGTAGCAAAATACTGGGTTGAGGTGGTGGCCCGAAATCAATATGCCGGGGGGCCGATAACGGAGATCAACTATCCCTTTCCCAAGCTGGAGGTTTTATGGCAGGCAGGAGACAGTGCTTTGCTTTACTGGGACAGGACACCTTTTTATAATGTGGTTTCCAGGTACGAAATCAGTACATCCATTCCTTACTCGCATACGGTGTTTTCAAGTAGCGATAAGAATGATACCACATGCATTCTGAGAGGTTTGATCAATGGGACATCTCCTGAACTTACACTCAGCATAAGAACTGAAAAAAGTTATCCCGGCTTCTTTGGTTATGCTAATACAACAAGTAGTCTGACACTGAATATAGAAAAGAAAACCTCCTATATAAGTTCTTCTGAAGAGAAATGGGATTTTCCGACGTTTATCGGGAAAAGAAAACTGGACTTTTCCTTCAATGTTATAAACCATTGACAATGAGATATAAATTGATTTTAGCGATCATGCTTTCGGTTACTTTACCTGTTAATGCCCAGTATTTGTCAATAGGTTTACGTGCAGGATTGGGAGTGTATTCTATGGAAGATCTTGAATCATTTCAGGAATTTCGCAGGAAGGAGTCAGGACTGCCCCTTCAAACAACTGAAAGTTACCCAATCACTCCCAATTTTCGCTTTGAAATTGCTAACAATGTTACAGGATTAATAAACAAATATGGTTTGTTCTATACATTCAATTCTACCGGTGCCAGATCAACCATTTCCGATTATTCCGGAAGACTTGATCTGGACGCAGTTATCATTGGCAACCAGGCAGGTATAACAATCGACCATGTTCTCAAAAAAAGAACTTTACTGGAACACGGAATATATGCTGAAGCAGCTTATTTGTGGACCAGGTTAAAAACTACAGATTATCTTCATCTTATATTTCCGGAGGAATACGAAGAGGCAGAATCATACAGATTTAAATCAAACGGCATCTCATCAGAGTTTGGTCTGTTTCTGCAATATAACCTCGGAAATTTAAGGGCAAGGATGAATCTTGGATACCAGTTTGGTCTTTCTGGCAAATTGTATCTTTTGAATGATAAGAGGTATTGGCTGGTACTTAACAATAAAAGTCTGAAACCAAAGTGGGATGGAATTAGATTGGGACTGCAACTCGATTTTATGTTTAACGGATCGCTAATTTTACAATAATATCCCAGCCGATGAGGCTAATATATAAGACGCCATCGTGCCGCAGATCATTGGTTTGAATCCCTGCCTGACAAGATCGGCTTTTCGGGTTGGCGCCATTGCCCCTATCCCGCCTATCTGAATTGCTATTGAGCTGAAATTTGTAAAACCGCATAGTGTGAAACTTGCTATTACAATTGACTTGGCACTCAGGGCACTCTACGCTATCATCGGAGACAGATCGGTATAAGCTACAAATTCATTAATGACCATCTTTGTTCCCATCAGTGAGCCTACCCCGAATGATTCTGCCACAGGTACGCCCATCACAATGGCAAAAAGTGAAAAGAAAGCTCCGAACATATCCTTCAGACGAAGGTTTCCGACATGAAGCCCTCGGAAATCAATTCTGGGGGCTTTTTCTTCTGCGATGGACATATATGTCATTCTTTTGCCCGACGTATGCCTGATATATGGGTACTATATTGGGTTAAAAATACTGGGTAATGGTAATCATCCGCAAAAGATATCTACCCTAATGTTACCCTTGTATTACTGATATGTGACAGGACTCGAAAATAAAGTTGACTTTGGCTTAAACATGGTGTAAATTGCATACTATATGACTACTTAACTTTGTGATTATAAAAACAATTCTGAAAATACTAATACTTCTGTTAATATTGGTTTTGTTCTTTCAATGCAAGAAGGAACCAGATAATGTTAAAATTCCTGATGACAACTTCTTAAATGCATTGATAAAACTGGGCGTTGATAAAAATAGCGATGGCATCATTAATCCTGATGAAGCAGCAGAGGTAACTAATTTAGAGGTTAGTTGGGATAGCATTTCAGATTTGAAGGGTATCGAAGCATTTATAAATCTGGATACCTTAGAATGCTCTTATAACCAGTTGACCAGTTTGGATGTATCTAATAATCCTAAACTCACTTTTTTAAAATGCTGGCATAATTCATTGACCAGCCTGGATGTATCAAATTGTCCTGAACTAAATTTGTTGTGGTGCTTCCATAATTCATTGACCAGCCTGGATGTGTCCAGTAATTCTAAACTCACTTGGTTGCTATGTTATCTCAATTCATTAACGAGCCTGGATGTATCAAATTGTCCTGAACTAAAGGATTTGGATTGCACTAATAATCAATTAACCAGTCTGGATGTATCCAATAATCCTGAACTGAATAACTTGTGGTGCGCTAAAAATTCATTAACCAGCTTGGAGATATCCTTAAATACTATACTTAGGTGCTTGAGCTGCAGTAATAATCAATTAACCAGTCTGGATGTATCCAATAATCCTGCTCTATATCTTTTGGGTTGTCGTGGGAATTTGTTAGCCAGCCTTGATATATCCAATAATCTTTCACTTAAAGAATTGTGGTGTGGTAGCAATTCAATTACCAGCCTGGATGTGTCCAAGCATCATGAATTAGAGATATTAGAGTGCTCTGACATTTCATTAACCAGCCTTGATATATCCTTAAATACTGTACTTAGGTCTTTGTGGTGCGGAAATAATCTATTAACCAGCCTGAATGTATCCAATAATCCTGCATTAGAAGTATTGTATTGTGAGGAGAATTTATTAACCAATATGGACGTTTCAAATAATCCTGCGCTTCTTCATTTGGATTGTGGGTCCAATTCTTTAACCAGACTGGATGTTTCCAAAAATACCGCATTAGAATATTTGGTTTTAAAGTCTATGCCTTCTTTATTTAAGGTTTGTGTGTGGAAAATGCCATTCCCTCCAGCTGGCGTAACTGTAGATAGAACTGACAGTCCAAATGTTTATTTTACAACTGACTGTAGTAAATAGGCGTTCGGATTGCTCTCTTAGGTTAGTTATAGCACTTCATTCTTACAAAATATTACCAACCCTCGGAAATCAGCTCCGGGGGTCTTCAGTTTTAATAATCCTATTCTTGGGGGATTCGTAACTTTGATTATATCAATACTCGTAACCATGAAATCCTTCTCGAATATTCTATTTACACTCATTTTATTATTAGCATCTTGTGCGTCAAAAGAAGAAAAAGCAAATCAACAAGAAATCCGGGCAGAACAGACTGAATCTGATATACAAGCGGACATGAAAGAAAGGCTTAAAGCTCTAAATGATAGCCTTACGAAAAAACTATTAGAGAAGTTCCCCAATGCACTTAACGCTGATTCAATTGAAGATTCATTTACCTACTTTTTTCAAGAACAATTAGTTAAATCCTCAAACCTTCTTTTTATACCTGAGGCAGGGATAAATGACATTGAAGAAATTAGTGGGGACTACCTAATCACAGTTCAAAGCTATTATACAAAAATAATGGGGAAATTTCTAGTTAATTCAGAACTCTCAGACCGACTTCTTAAAGAATTGAAACCTACTGATATATATGA
>JADDYF010000340.1 GCA_015712185.1 Bacteroidales bacterium | reverse complement strand
GATTCTGCAGGGTACTTGTACTACCGTCCCTGAAGTCCCAGAGGTATGTAAATGGTGCATCACCGCCGGTAATCTGCGCACTAAACTGGACCGATAGTGGTATTTCGCCGTTGTCAGGTTGAGCCGATGCGATCACAACCGGCACTCCTTCAGCAGTTACGCTTATTTTCTTACTTACACTTACTGAATTGCCTGAAATATCGGTAACCATAAGTGACACATTAAATACCCCCATGCCGGTAAATTTATGCACTGGTGATTGTTCTTCACTCGTCTTCAAATCATCAAAATCCCACTTAAAGATATATGGCGGCTGACCACCTGTGACACCTGCTTGAAATGTCACGTTCAGAGGCTCCGAGCCAGACGAAGGTTCAGCACTTATACTGGTCTGCATCGGAAGCGCAGGATTTGCCTGTCCTGTAAGTGTTACTTTCTGAACCGGATTGTATGTATCATTCGATTCAATGACCAGGTTTGCTGTTTTTTCTCCTTCCGATTGCGGTACAAAATTCACTGTTACTGTTGAGGTTGCACCGGCTGCAATTGTTTGATAGCCGGAATTCTGACGGAACTCACAATAATTGTTTCCTCCTATATAAATTTCTGTAACAGTTATACTGGTACTCCCTGTGTTCTGAAGTTCAAGGATTTTCTGGGATTGTTCTCCAACATGCACACTTCCGAAGTTAAGAAGCGTTGCTGAAAGTTCAAGCGTTTTCACAAGACTGGAACCAGTAAGGCTTACCGTAAGCGTACCTGAATAAAATGAGTTTGATCTGATGTAAAGTGTTGCCTGGAGGTCAGCCAGTGTTGTTGGTGACATTGTTAACTGCATGTCACAGGAGGCCCCGGGAGCAATTGAAGTGCATGGATTACTCAAAGAAAATTGGCTTGAATAAGTGCCAGAAATAGAAGCACTTGTTATATTCAATATCAATTCACCTGTATTTTTAATTGTGATTGTTTTGATTACACTTTGTCCTACAGGACAATATCCGAATTCAATTTTACTTACCTGGCAGTTTATCTGAGGATAAGTTGCTTTGCCCTTTATAGTTATTTTTTTGCTGGGTGTCACCGGATCATTTGAACTAATATTAAGATATGATTGCTGAGCGGGATTCTTTGTCGGTTTAAAACTTAACTGTACATCACATGTCTGTCCGGGTTGGAGAATGGAGCAGTTTTGTCCAACCAGCTTAAAATCAGCCGGTGTTGCATTAACTGTAATACCCGAGATAATAAGATCAGTGACACCGCTGTTTTGCAGCTTCACAGTTTTTGTAACAAGAGTATTAAGAGTTACTGCACCAAAATCTACAGGATCCTGGTCGATGGTCAGTACGGGCGCCCAGCTTTTTGCGCTGACCGGGACATCCATAAATGATCCCGATGTGGAATTGTACTGTATCCTGATGTGGGTATTTGTCCATAAGGTTGCTGATTGTTTTAATGTTATGTTCACCAATTCAGAAGAATTTCTATTCAGAATGAACGATGTCTTATCAAAGCTGATCCTTTCATCGCTGGAAGTTATTAAATCAATATTGATATTTTCTGACATGGGATTAGTAAGTTTCAAAGCCAAGGTTTTCGCCGTTCCCGGCTCCACTGACCCGAAATCCAGTGTATCAGGATCGACCTTGAAATACTTAACAGGCGGCACCAATACATACCGCAGTGAGTCTGAGCCTGCGGTATATACAAAATGAGAATATTTTTCTATATCACGGTCCATATCCATAGTCAGACCAAAAGATGACCTTCCAACATTTTCATCAACCTCCTCGGAAATCCATGGTCCGGCAATATTTGTAGCATATCTGATATGCAAAGGAGAATACAGGCCATATGGTACGGGTTGAGACCAGCAATAGGATAAATTAGCAATGCCATCTTGGTCAATCACAATTTGCCCGGAAAAAGAGTTCTTTTCATCTATCTTTTCAATATGCCATATGCCATTGGTTATCCGGGCGTACTTCTGATAACCACCATCACTATAGACTCCTCCCTGATATAAGATATGAGGATTCTGATGTTCATCTGAGGCAACAGATATTGTCATTCCTTCCCCTAATCCGCTCCAGCCAGGCTCGATTACTTCATAATCATTCCAGCTGTCGTCTCCAGACCTGTTCTTTTTCTGATAAACGGGTCCGTTATCAGTTACATAATAGCTTGTCTGGAGATTATCTTCTTTGTCAATGACCATGTCGACATCATCATATCCATAAGAAAAAATCTCAGGCTGTAACCACTCTCCTCCAACGGTAATCATTTCTTTGATATTGGCCGGATAAGCACCACCTGGTGCATTCTGATAAACCAGATGGAGCTCGTTGCGGCTGTCCGCTTTTAATGACAAACTATGAAATCCGGAATCCGACAATGCAATTATCTTTCTGCTCCACTGCCCCTCATTGTTCAGTGTCCAATGGTAAAGTCTGTGTCTTGCATAACTGCCATCACTGCTATAAATATCATCAAAGGCCACAATCTGAATATTGCCATCATTGTCCAGCACCATATCGTTCTCAACACAGCTAACACAGGGGCCAAGGGATTTATATTCCCATTTGCCTTTCCTGGCGCTTGTTGCATAAATAAGATAATTGTCTGCGAAATAAATAAGGTGCGATCTTCCATCCGGCTCAACCTGGATTGATGGATTACTTCCTGTTCCAATAAATGAGGGAATAAACTCGTTGACTTTTGTTTTTGCTGCCACTTCATTATTTGAATTATCGGGATCGAAGTCTTTGCCCTTGGTGACAGCCTTAAATTCGAGTATGGCAAGATCAAATGTAACCATCGCGATCTCAAGGCTGGCTGAAGCTCCGTTCCGGAGCGTATCAATTTCCCATAAGACATTTCTCCCGTAAAAAACAGTACCTTTATCTGCTTTCGCTGTATTCAGGATTGCCACAACAGGGAGAGTACATTCGGTCCTGACTGAAGTGTTTATTCTTGGACCGTCATTCTTGACCGTAACAATATATTTCAGTGTATCACCTACTGCAATAGGATCGGTAATCTCTTTTACAGAGATCTGAAGGTCAGAAAAAAGCGGACGGTGCCATATATATATGTCTGAATTCCCATTCCTTTCGTCCTGCCATACGATATTACCCTGTGATGTTCTTGGACGGATCTGATCCTTTGCAGAATAATAGTCAACACATATTTCTTTCCTGGTGCCAATAAAAGAACCAGTGACAGTGAACATTTGCGCATAGATATTGAAGTCGTTCCCCTGTATGCCCAGGAGATCTTGGTAAACCAACTGATTATCTTCAATATGAGGATAACTCTGAGGAGATTTAAACGGATAAACATCAAGTGGTGCAAGGATTTCCCATTCCAGTCCACCAATCAGGTCAGGATAATATATATAAATATTGTCACTGCTCCTGTTATCCATATATGCAACAATAAGTTCCTCGCGCCATTTATTTGTTACAACCGGGTAAGTCTGGTCAGCTGAATTGGTGCAGACGGCTGTTTCTTTTCCGTCATAGATACTATACATAAAAATATCCCAATTGCCATTCCGGTTATCAGCATAGACAATATAATTTCCTGAAATATCCGGCCAGTTCTGATCTGACTTGCGGGTTGTAATCTGAGAATATGTTGAAGTTGTAAGATTCGCACAATAAATATCATAATTACCAGCCCTGTTGTCGCGCCATACTATCCTGTCTCCGTCGATGGCAGGCAGATCCTGGTCGCCGGGAGCAATGCAGACAGGTCTTTCTCCGTGTAAAGGATCATACATATAGATATCCAGGTTTCCGTTTCTTGCATCGGTCCACACAATTATGTCACCGCTGACAGCCGGATTGAACTGTGCATAAGGATCAATTGTAATCCTTCTTAATGAATCTGTTTCCAGATCATAGGAGTAGATATCTCCAGGATCCTTGCTGTCGTCCCACCATACAACCATTTTACCATCTATGTCAGGCCTTTTCTGGTTACCGTCGGCTATTATAAAAGGATCAACCACATAATCCGGCAATGTTGAAAGATCGGCTTCCAGGGTATCACTGTGCGATCCGGATTCGTCGATTGCGAATACTTTAAATGTGTACGAAGTTCCTGCCTCCAGACCGGTAACAAGATATTCAAGTTGGGTAGGATAAATACTCTCAATTTTTCCGTCGGGCAGGATGATATTATAGCCTGTCAATGCAATATCAATAGCACCAGGCCATTTTACTATCAGGGAGGTTTCAGTTATGGCAGAATCTCTTAGTACAGCACCCTCCGGCCATTCCGGTGCTTTAAGAGGTGCTGTCCATAGAACTGAGTCAGTACCTGAAATATATTGGAAAGCAGCATCACGGGCTTTTATCAGGAAATGGTGTTCTGTTCCGGCTGTAAGTCCTTTTATTTTGTACTCAAGGAGATCTCCACGGACACTGTCAATTGCATCATTGTCCGAGAATTTATCCATGAATATCTTATATAATTCAATCCCATAATCGTCACTTGCTTTTTTCCAGGTAAGAGTGATCCTGGTCTCGGTTATACCTTTTGCTGATAAATTTGGATCGGGCCAGGTTGGGGGATCATCAGGCAGAGTTGAAAATGTTGAGTCAGGGCCGTCAGTAGTCCAGTTACCTGCCTCATCACCTGCTAAAACTTTGAAATAGTATGCTGAGTCGGGTTTTAATCCAGTAACAGTTACCATGCTGTCTGCTTCAATCTCTTTATAAAGTTCATTATACATATAGATCCGATATGCAGTCACTTCAGTGTTATCTGTGGCGCCGTTCCAATGAAGCTGCATGTTAACACCTTCCACAAGCCCTGTATCAAGGACGGCATCATCACCCCATTTTGGTGCTTCAACATCTTTGCAGGTATTATCTGCCATGTTGTCTGCCAGTGCAAGAGAATCTGCAGCACTATAGACAATATAGTGTTTATCGGCATGTGTAGCGAAGTATTTATAAATGTCCGCATCGCATTCTACCTCTGAAGAAGCATTCTCCACAATGGTTTTAAATAAACTGGCTTTAAAACCTGTTGTTGTACTATATACCCAGGCAAAATAATCTCCGCAAGGGCTGAACAGAAATTGTGCCTCTCCCAGGTTGTTCGGAGAAACCAGTATTCTATTTGAAGATGAAGCCGTGAGTTTAATTACTTCAAGTGAATATTTATCTGAAGTTGTAAGGTATGCTAACACAAAGGTTGCGTCTTTGGCATCAGGACTGAATCCCCAGCCTGCACCACTTTTCCCCGATACATAACCAATTACAGATGTTGATGGGATTTCATAAACTGCATCTCCGGTTTTACTGTTGAAAATATATAATATTAACTGAGTATTATTAACACTTGTTTTGTCAAGACCTGCAAAAAGAAGGTATTTCCCGTGGGGGCTGAAACTGATTTTTGCTGAAGAGAGGTTCGTCGCGGAGAATAAATTATGTCCTGTCACAATAACAGCAGGTTCGCCTTCCTTATCAGGGTCAGGATTAAGGTTAACAAGCCGTATCCAGAACATATTCTGAAACTGTCCGAACATCACAAATCTGTCTTCATCAGGGCTAAAGCCCCAGCCTGTTGTGGAGTTGGTCTCATTGAAGATCTCAACGCCATTATAATATATGCCAATGGTTACATCACCGGATTCAAGGCTGCTGTATAATTTGTATTTGCCTTTGGGTGAGGATCTTTCAAAAGTTGCAGTATCTTCCTCTACAGCGATATTTTTGACTGCCGGAGCAACCCACTTGCCGGTTTTGTCACATCCGCACTCAATGCCGGGACGTCCATCCTGCCCCAGGGAACAAATTTCAAAGAGAAAAAAGAAAGCTGACAAGACCAGAAACCTGAAAGAAACAGAAGTTTTCATAACATTTGATTTTTTCATTATCTCTAAAATCCGGCAACCGCTTACCGGCGTTTATTAACCGGCTGCCTCACACTGTGAACCGCACAGTACACCCAGCATACTGCTTGCCAATCAGTCAGTTATTTTTTACCAGATACAGTCTGGTTGGCGATAAGTGTACTGACCAGGGCTTTAAGTTCTTCAATCTGCTTCTGTTGCTCCTGGTTTTTACTGCTCAATTCCTGCACTGCATTGATCAGAGGAATCACAAATTCAGCATATGAGATGTTTAATATTTTTTCATCATTTTCACTTTCAATAAGACCGCTGAAATCAAGACCAAGCTTATTCAGTGTTTCCCTGACATCCTGGGCTATAAGTCCGTCATGATGTCTGTTGGCTGAATCGTTTTTATATGTGAAGGTTGCAGTTTTCAGGCTATTAATAAACTCAAGGCCAAGCCTATCAGAATATTCGATATTATCTTTCAGCCGTTTATCGCTTCCAACCGACCAGTTGACCTGTCCTTCAATTACAGTAACGCTGCTTTTACCAATCCTAACCTTATTGCTGGCATTTACTGTTGCATTACAGCCTAATACGGTCGCATTCGTAAGGTTTTCTGAAGCTACATTAGCAAATAATCCTACAGCCGTATTCTCATTGCCCGTTGTATTGGTAGTGAGTGAATAGTAGCCTATGGCTGTATTGGCTGATCCTGTTGAGTTGTTAGAAAGTGTATCTTCACCGATAGCAGTGTTGTTGTTTCCTATATTATCTCTTACCACACACTGGTAGCTCATTTTTTGGGGCGTCTGGGCAAAAACACTTAAGGTCAGCGCCATAAATATGCTCGGAACTAGAAGTCTTTTCATGGTTTTAAGAATTAGGTAAATAGTACTTATACCATATTTACCATGAAATTTACAGCCATAATAATTTGATTTCAAGAGAGATTTAGTATTGACGGCACTTGAATTAGTATCCACCGGGTTTAAATGAGAATTTTTGGATTGAGTTTTTAGCCATGAGGACCAAGAACCGGGAACCGAGAACCCATAACCCGCCATCTATATGTGGCTAGATGGAAATATTAATAATAAATTAAAAATATTATTGTGTAATTAAAATTAGTTTTTATCTTTGCACCCGCTTTAGGGCAGAAGGTTGATTGAATAGCAGGGAAGGATAGTGTTCCGGCTTAGAAAAGCAAGGGAAGAAGAAGGAGAAACAAGCCGGAAAAAATATCCTATTTTTTTTGGATAGGAAATATAAAAGCATTACCTTGGATGCCCCAAAAGTAAAAGTTCTTTGAAAATATGAAGTAGCATAACCAGGCGAGATAAAAGTCTCGCTAAAAACTTGTTAGTATTTAGAGTGAGATCATGGAAAAATCTTCGTAGGATACTTAAGATAAATTTTACAACGAAGAGTTTGATCCTGGCTCAGGATGAACGCTAGCGGGAGGCTTAACACATGCAAGTCGAGGGGCAGCACGTTCCGTCGCAAGACGGGATGGTGGCGACCGGCGCACGGGTGAGTAACGCGTATGCAACCTGCCCTGTACCGGGGGATAACCCGGAGAAATTCGGACTAATACCCCATAATGATATTGAAAGGCATCTTTTAATATTTAAAGCTACGGTGGTACGGGATGGGCATGCGTAACATTAGCTGGTTGGCAGGGTAACGGCCTACCAAGGCATCGATGTTTAGGGGACCTGAGAGGGTGACCCCCCACACTGGTACTGAGACACGGACCAGACTCCTACGGGAGGCAGCAGTGAGGAATATTGGT
>JADDYF010000331.1 GCA_015712185.1 Bacteroidales bacterium | reverse complement strand
TGCCGTTGCAGCTACAATATTTATATCCTTCATCATGATCCTGATAAGCGCTATCATCATGAGTGTAAGATCAATTCTTTCCTTCAGGGGTCGCATTCTCGCGGAATGGTTTATCAGGGGTGTGTCTGCATGCTCGATATATGGTCCCATTCCGCACATATCAATATTGAATCTTTTCATGAAGAGCAGGTCTCCGGCAAGATCCTCGGTTGTCTGGAAAGGAAGGCCTATCATTACGCCTGTACCTGTCTGGTATCCGATATCCTGCAGGCTTTTCAGACAATCCAGCCGTCGTTCAAAGCTGTGCTTCCGGTCCTGAGGATGAATTTTACCGTAGAGTTCGCTGTTGGTAGTTTCAACTCTGAGCAGATAGCGGTGAGCACCTGCATCGAACCATTGTTTGTAAACCTCCGGCCTCTGTTCCCCTACAGACAATGTAATGCCGAGTTCCCCCCGGGACAGCTCTTTTATTTTTTTCAGCAGGGATTCTATCCTGACAGTCACAAAGGCGCTTTCAACTTCACCCGATTGAAGGGCTATTGATCCGTACCTGTTGTCGTGGGCAAACTTTGCTGCAGCAATGATCTCTTCATCCGATAAATTGTAGCGTTTCAGATTCCTGTTCCCTTTCCTGATCCCGCAATAGAGGCAATCTTTCCCGCATACATTCGAGAATTCTATAAGACCCCTGAACCAGACCTTGTTACCGATGAATTGTTGCTTTATTTCAGCAGATTTCCGAAACACCAGAGTCCTCTCATCACCCTCTGCCTTAAGCAGCCTCACGAGATCTTCCTTTGAAAAATCGTCCTGTGTCAGGATCTCCTGGATAGTTTTCTTCTTCATAAGCATTGCAGGAATGCAAAGATAATAAAAGATAAGGCACGAATTAATCCTGTTCTGTTGTACATATGATGTTTCCCCTTCCATAATGGTTTATTCCCCTGTGATAGCCCCGAAAGCAAGATTTTTAATATGACCGCTATTCTGGTTTGTACTATTAATTTTTACTATATTGCTTTACTGTTAATTCGGGGTATGGATTTATTAAATAGCTATAAGTCAGGGCTTTATTCATATTCTGTAGCTCAGAACGTGGGTTTCCTTAAACGGTTCTGCGGATTGCAGGATCTTCTGCCTCAGGGATAATTATTGATTATAATTCAATCCTCACTGTGCATTAAGAAATGATAAACGATAAGTTAATAAATCCGGGCAGTATTGTAGTTGTCGGAGGATCAGAAGACCTTTTCAAGCCGGGAGGCAAAATTCTCAGGAATATAATTGATGGAAAATATTCCGGCGATCTTTTTGTAGTAAATCCGAAGCATGAGGTTATACAGGGCATCAGGTCATATAAAGAAATTAAGGATATTCCTCATCCTGACCTTGCGATACTTGCAGTTCAGGCAAAATACTGCCTTCCGGCAGTCGAGACCCTCATAAAGGAAAAGAATACAAAAGCCTTCATAATTATCTCAGCAGGCTTCAGTGAAGCCGGTGAAGAGGGAAGAGACCTCGAAAAAACAATTGCTGACATGATAGCCGGTGCAGGTGGGTGCCTCATCGGACCAAACTGCATCGGGGTTATTACACAGACTTACAGCGGAGTATTCACAACACCGGTCCCTAAGCTGAATCCGCGGGGCTGTGATTTTGTTTCCGGTTCAGGCGCAACAGCGGTTTTTATTTTTGAATCGGCTATTCCGAAAGGGCTTAATTTCGCCAGTGTCTATTCAGTCGGGAACAGTGCGCAAACCGGTGTTGAGGATGTGCTTGAATATTGGGATAATATCTATGAATCCGGGATCAGCTCTCCGATAAAGCTGATCTATGTTGAAAGCATCCTGGATCCCGACAAGCTGTTACATCATGCTTCCTCCCTTATCCGGAAAGGCTGCAGGATCGCTGCAATAAAGGCAGGTATAAGCGAAGCGGGTATAAGGGCTGCATCATCCCATACAGGAGCCCTGGCTTCGTCTGATTCAGCCGTTGAAGCACTGTTCCGCAAAGCCGGGATTGTCAGGTGCTCAGGCCGCGAGGAGCTTACAACCGTGGCTTCGGTATTCTTCTATAAACATTTGAAAGGTAGAAACATAGCTATTATTACCCATGCAGGAGGACCGGCAGTTATGCTCACTGATGCATTATCTGCCGGCGGGATGAATATTCCCCGGATTACAGGAGAGCACCATGACAGGCTTCTCACGATGATGAATCCGGGAGCATCAGCAGACAACCCCATCGACCTTATAGCAACCGCAACCACCGATCAGCTTGATAAGGTAATAGAGTATGTTGATAAGCAGATGCCTCAGATCGACGGGATGAGCGTAATTTTCGGCAGCAACGGACTCAATGATATGACAGTAATTTACGATCTTCTTCACAAGAAGATACTGGAATGCAATAAACCGTTATTCCCTATATTGCCATCAGTAGCCAGTTCCTCAGCTGAACTCGAGTATTTCCTGAGCAAGGGACATGTCAACTTCCCCGATGAGGTGGTGCTGGGAAGGGCACTTACCAGGATATCGAACACACCTCACCCGGCAGAGGAAAAAATATACCTGAAAGAAATCGAGGTGCCCCTGATCAGAAAAATCATTGACAGTGCTCCGGCCCGGTACCTGGAGCCTGAAATAATCCAGCAGCTTCTCGATGCTGCACATATACCGATGGTTAAAGAGGCAGTGGTCAAAAACCGGCGGGATCTCCTGACCAAAGCAGAAAAGATTGGTTATCCCCTGGCTCTCAAAGTGGTCGGACCTGTCCATAAATCGGATGTCGGCGGGGTGACTCTCAACATAAAATCGAAGACCCATCTTGTTGCGGAATTCAAAAGGATGATCAGGATCAAAGGAGTCAGTGCAGTATTGATTCAACAAATGATAGCAGGGACGGAACTCTTTATCGGTGCAAAATATGAACCAAAATTCGGACATGTCATTCTGTGCGGACTTGGCGGAATTTTTGTTGAAGCACTCGGAGATGTATCATCAGGACTGGCGCCGCTTACATTCAGTGAAGCCAATTCAATGATCAGAAGCCTGAGAAGCTATAAGATAATAAAGGGAACCCGTGGAAAACCGGGAATTAATGAAGAAAAGCTTGCTGAGATCATTGTCAGATTATCGAGTCTGCTCAGGTTTGCCACCGAGATCAAGGAAATGGATCTTAATCCGCTCATCGGAACTGCCGATGCAATAACAGTCGTTGATGCCAGGATAAGGATTGAAAAATGATCTTAAGCATAATGATGTACCAGGTCGTATTATATAATTATATTCGAATTTCAGGATTTTCATGGACAGTATACCGATATCACGTGAGTTAATTAAAAATCTGACGCTTGAAAGTGGAATCCCCGCCCCGGGAAAAGCATCCATCCGCGAAATTGTTCACCTCGTAAACTTAACCGAAGAAAAAACCGGAATCAGGTTCATACGTATGGAGATGGGCGTTCCCGGTCTTCCGGCTCCATCAATTGCAGTTGATGCCGAAATAGAGGCTCTCAGGAAAGGAGTTGCAGCTGTTTATCCTGATATTTCAGGGATTCCCTCCCTTAAAAAAGAAGCTGCCAGGTTTATCAGGTTGTTTCTCGATGTTGATATTAAACCGGAAGGTTGTATCCCCACTGTCGGTTCAATGATGGGAGGGATGCTAAGCTTCCTGGTTGCCAACAGGAATGACAGAACCAAAGAGGGTTCGCTGTTTCTTGATCCTGGTTTTCCTGTACAGAAACAACAGGTAAAGATGCTGGGGCATGACTATTATTCGTTCGATGTATATAATTACAGGGGCGACAAACTCAGGGGAAAACTGGAATCTTACCTGAGAACTGGAAAGATTTCATCGCTCCTCTATTCCAATCCAAATAATCCGTCGTGGATATGTCTGAACGAGGATGAACTTGCAGTTATAGGCGATCTGGCAAGGAAGTATGATGTAATTGTCATTGAGGACCTGGCTTATTTCGGGATGGATTTCAGGAAAGATTATTCAATACCGGGTATCCCTCCATTTCAGCCGACTGTGGCAAAATATACCGACGATTACGTGCTTCTGATCTCAAGTTCAAAAATCTTCAGTTATGCAGGACAGAGAATTGGACTGATGGCTATTTCCGACCATCTGTTTAACCGGTCCTATCCCGACCTTACAAGATATTACTCATCGGATAAATTCGGACATTCTGTTATCTTTGGGGCGCTTTATAGTCTTTCGGCAGGAGTAACGCATTCGACCCAATTCGGTCTTGCAGCTTTGTTGAAAGCAATAAATGACGGTAACTATAAATACCGGGATGATGTGTTGGAGTATGGTGAGAAGGCACGTATAATGAAAGATCTGTTTGTCTCAAATGGTTTCAAAATTGTATATGACCGCGATCTTAATGAACCGCTTGCAGATGGTTTTTATTTTACGATCTCATATCCGGGCATGTCAGGCGGTGAATTGCTGGAAGAATTGATTTATTACGGGATAAGTGCAATTTCGCTTGATATTACCGGCAGCGAGAGGAAAGAAGGTCTGCGAGCCTGCGTATCGCTTGTACCGCGTAAGCAGTTCGGCGACCTGGAATACCGTCTGAGAAAATTTAATGAAGATCATGCGACTGAAAAGAATAAATAATTAATCATTCAAATGGCAAAAATCAGAGGAAGTATTGTAGTAAATATCGACAGATGCAAGGGATGTGAGGTGTGCACTGTGAATTGTCCTACCGGCACGATAGCGATGGCCAAGGAGGTTAACCACAAAGGGTATTTTTATGCATTTCCGGCTAATCCCGACCTCTGTATCGGATGTGCAAACTGCGCTATGGTTTGCCCGGATGGTGTAATAACTGTTTATAAAACAAAAATATAGCCTGGTAATGGAAAAGGAGTTAAGACTGATGAAAGGTAACGAGGCTATTGCCGAAGCAGCAATCAGAGCCGGTGCGGATGGATATTTCGGATATCCGATCACTCCGCAGAGTGAGATCCTTGAATACCTGATGGAAGCCAATCCTTCAAGGACTACAGGTATGGTCGTTCTGCAGGCAGAGAGTGAGATTGCTGCAATAAACATGGTATATGGGGGCGCAGCATGCGGAAAGAAGGTAATGACAAGCTCTTCATCCCCCGGAATAAGCCTTAAACAGGAAGGAATTACATATATCGCAGGTGCGGAATTGCCCTGCCTGATTGTCAATGTCGTCAGGGGCGGACCCGGACTAGGAACCATCCAGCCGGCACAGTCTGATTATTTCCAGGCTACAAAGGGGGGCGGGCACGGCGATTATCACCTTATCGTCCTTGCCCCTGCATCAGTTCAGGAGATGGCTGATTTTGTAGATCTCAGCTTTGAGCTCGCTTTCAAATACCGCAATCCCGTGATGATACTTTCCGACGGGGCTATAGGGCAGATGATGGAAAAAGTATGGCTTGCACCACAAAAGGAAAGATCGAAGACATATCCTGAATGGGCTACTACCGGAAAACCACCTGAAAGGGAAAGGAACATTATTACATCCCTCGACCTTGATCCCTATGCTCAGGAACAGTTCAATAAGAAATTGGTGGCGAAATACAATGAGATCAGGGAAAAAGAGGTGAGATACGAGGAATTTCAGTGTGATGACGCTGAATACCTGTTTGTTGCTTACGGAACAAGTGCAAGAGTCTGCCAGAAATCAGTTCAGCTGGCAAGGGCGCAGGGAATTAAGGCGGGACTTCTGAGACCAATAACCTTGTTCCCGTACCCGTCAGTACGTATAGGCAGCCTGGCTGAGAAAGTGAGAATTATTTTGTCGGTGGAAATGAGTGCAGGACAGATGGTCGAGGATGTTATGTTATCAGTCAATGGCAAGGTGCCTGTTTTTCATTTCGGAAGAATGGGCGGGATAGTAACAACTCCCGATGAGGTTGTGGATTACTTGAAATCAAAAATTATAGGAGGTTGAGAGATGGCCGAAGTTACAGGAATAAAAGAAATAATAAAACCCGAGAACCTGGCTTATAAAAGGACCCGCATTATGACAGACAATGTTCTTTCATATTGTCCCGGTTGCGGTCACGGAACAACACACAGGATCCTGGCAGAGGTAATCGATGAGGAGGGTCTTCAGTCAGAGGCTATTGGTGTGTCGCCTGTAGGCTGTTCGGTGCTTTTATACCATTACATCGATATAGACTGGCAGGAGGCAGCCCATGGACGCGCACCTGCAGTAGCCACGGGAATCAAACGCCTTTTGCCGGATAAGTTCGTCTTTACCTACCAGGGCGACGGAGACCTTGCAGCTATAGGTACTGCAGAGACGATTCATACCTGTAACCGCGGTGAAAATATCCTTATCATTTTTATAAACAACGGTATTTATGGCATGACCGGAGGACAGATGGCACCTACCACACTTCCAGGAATGAGGTCTTCAACATCCCCTTACGGAAGGGATGTAAAGGTAATGGGAAATCCATTGAAGATAACCGACATCATTGCAACATTGCCAGGAACGTACTATGTGACAAGGCAAAGCGTGCACACACCTGCAAATGTCCGCAAGACAAAAAAAGCTATGCTCAAGGCCGCCCGGTATCAGAAGCTTAATAAAGGTACATGCTTTATCGAGATCGTTTCCAACTGTCCGTCAGGCTGGAAAATGACTCCGGTGCAATCAAATAAATGGATGGAGGAAAATATGCTTAAGTATTACCCTCTTGGTGATCTAAAGGTGCCCCCGGAAGAAACTGTTCAAAACGCAAATAATCCTGAAAAAAAATGACTGAAGAAATTATTATTGCCGGATTCGGAGGTCAGGGAGTGCTTTCCATGGGAAAGATAATGGCCTATTCCGGGGTTATGCAGGATATGGAGGTCAGCTGGATGCCATCATACGGACCTGAAATGAGGGGCGGAACAGCCAATGTGATAGTGATAATCAGCAGTGAGAGAATTAGTTCCCCTATAATAAGGAATTTCGATACTGCGATAATTCTCAACCAGCAATCGCTCGATAAGTTCGAAGGTTCGGTTAAATCCGGCGGTATACTTATTTATGACGGGAACGGGATAACCCGTCATCCTGAAAGAAAGGACATAACCATTTACAGGGTTGATGCTGCAGAAGAAGCAGGCAGGATGAGCAGCCCTAAAACCTTCAATATGATAGTCCTCGGCGGCTTCCTGAAGATCAAACCGATCATTAAGATGGAAAATGTGATTAAGGGATTGAAAAAGTCACTTCCGGAGAGATACCATAATCTTATTCCTGTGAATGAGAAGGCTCTGGAAAGGGGAATGGAAATTATTCGGAAAGTCTGACCCCGCTACCCCCCTTCAGAGCTTGTCCCGACCGCAGGTCGGGAGAGGATGGAGGGTCATTCGTAGAAATGCATATCCACAATATATTTCCATACAGCAGGTGCCAGGAAATACGACATATCCTTGCCTTTCTTAATTCCGTTGCGGATGAATGTGCCTGAGATCTCTATCCGAGGGGCTTTGACAAAGTGTATTTTCGCTTCTGAAAGTATCTGATCGAGCAAGGGAGAAGCCGATCTATGAGATACATGCCTGGGATAAACATATAGCGGGCATCTGATGATCAGCTCATTTATGTTCTTCCACTTATGCAAAGTGTACAGGTTATCTTCACCCATAATCAGGCTGAATTCATAGTTCGGATACTTCTCTTCAAGATAAGTGAGTGTATCAATAGTGTATGATGGAACCGGGAGGTTTAATTCAATATCGGTTGCTTTAAGCCTGTCGTTGTCACCAACAGCAAGCTGTGCCATGTACAGACGGTGATGATCGGCAAGCAGGGTATCTTTCTTTTTGAGCGGATTGTGCGGGCTGACAACAAACCACGCCTGGTCAAGTCCGGTGAATTCGGTCATATAACCGGCAATAGCGATATGGCCGATATGGACCGGATTAAATGATCCGAAATATAAACCGACTTTTTTCATAAGGTGATTTGTAATTATTTTATTCTCTGCCTTTGATACATTGAGAGGCTCACGCCGGGATACTGTTATACAAATAACCTGTGAGGAAGTTTGAAATTACCTGGTTATAAAATCGTGTACAAGCCTATACACTTCATTCTCTGCAAGTTCCAGTCTTTTGTTGATTACAATACTATCGAACTGATCCGCAAGTTTCATTTCTGATTTAGCTTTAACCACTCTTACCCTGATACCGGCCGCGTCATCAGTTCCTCTCAGCCGCAGTCTTTTCTCAAGTTCTTTGATCGAAGGGGGCATAATAAAAATTGAAATTGCCTTATGACCAAAGGTTTTCTTCAGATTAATTCCTCCCTTTACATCGACATCAAACAGGATATGCTTTCTTTTTGCCCATATCCTGTCTATTTCGCTCCTTAAAGTTCCATAATAGAAATCCTTATAAACTTCCTCCCATTCAACGAATTCATTATTTTTTACCCTTTTAATGAATTCAGGGACTGAAATGAAATAGTACTCTCTGCCATTTTTCTCGCTGTTCCTTGGTGAACGTGTGGTTGCTGAGATTGAAAATTCAAGGTTCAGACCTTTCTCAAGAAGATGTGTGACAATTGTTGTTTTGCCGGCGCCTGAAGGTGCTGATATTATTACCAGTTTTCCTTTCATTGGGTGATGAAGTTTATTACAGGATATTCAGAGTCTGTTCTTTGATCTTCTCCAGCTCATCTTTCATCATTACAACGAGTTTCTGAATTGAAGCATCGTTAGCTTTTGAACCGATGGTATTGATCTCCCTGCCAATCTCCTGGGCAATGAAAGCCAGAATTTTCCCGTTTGGAGGAGTGGTTGCTATTTTCTCGAGAAAGTACTCGCAATGTTTTTTTAACCTGACCTTCTCTTCATTGAAATCCAGCTTCTCAAGGTAAAAAATGATCTCCTGTTCCAGCCGGTTCTCATCTATGTTTTCAGCTCCCAGATTCTCAGTAAGAAAAGAGTTTAATTTCTCCCGGATCCTGACTATCCTGTCTCCTTCAAAAGGTTCAATACTTTCCAGAAGTGCAAGTATTTTTCCGGTGCATCTTGTAAGGTCGGCTTCCAGAGTTCTGCCTTCCTCTGTCCTGTAATGATCCAGAATTGCCAGCGCCCCGGTAATATGCTCCTTTACTGTCAGCCATTCCGTTTCGTCAAGCTCAGTCTTTTCCGTCTTCAGGGCATCGGGAAGTCTCATTATTGCCGGAATGATCTGATCGTCAATATTCAGATTCAGCTCTTCGGTGATTTCTTTAAGCTGGTAATAATAGTTCTTGACAACGTTTTTATTGATCACCGGAATGATCTCAATATCAAGAATGTCAAAAGAAATATTCAGGTCGATCTTGCCCCTGTCGAGTTTCTGGCTTAACATGTTCCGTATCTCGGGTTCTTTCTCCCTGTAAAGCCATGGCAGCCTGGTGTTGATATCAAGCTGTTTGGAGTTTAGTGATTTGATTTCAATCGTGATTTTTTTCTGGGGAATTTCGGCTATTGATTTTCCATAACCGGTCATCGATTTGATCATCCTGAAATAAGTTGGTTTATTTGAACCTGATAGAAACCTGAAAGTTACAAATTCTCATCGTATTTAACAACACTCCTTGTTTTCCATCGTCCTGTCCTGTAATAAAAGAATACGAGTGACAGTCCGACAAACCAGCCGGCAGGAATAGCCCACCAGATACCGGCAGCGCCTATCTTTCCCGATAAAAAGTATGCCAGGGGTATCCTTATTATCCACAGTGAGATAAGCGTAAAAAACATGGGTATGAGCGTATCGCCTGCACCGCGCATGATGCCGGTGAATATGAACATCAATGTAAAAAGAATATAAAAGATGCTTACTATTGTAAGGTACTCATCGCCTATCCTGATAACCTCTGAATCATTTGTAAAGAGGCTCATGATCAGATGACCCCACAGAATAATTACTATAGTTGTAACAATTGTTACAATTCCCGACATTTTGACTGTGGAAATAAGCCCGGTGCGTATTCTTTCGATCTTATTGGCTCCAATATTCTGCCCGACAAAGGTCGATAAAGCCTGTGAAAATGACATGGCAGGGACCATAGCCAGCGAATCGAGGCGGCTTGCTACCGAGAAACCTGCGATAACATTGGTGCCAAAAGTATTTACAATACCCATCAGCGCCAGGTTCCCCAGAGCTACAAAAGTCTGTTGTATACCGGTTGGCAGTCCGATCCGGACACTGTGGATAAAAATTTCCCTGTCGAAGTGCATCCCCCTGATAGCAAACCTTATCAGCTTATGTGTTTTGTTCAGCCAGAAGATTGCAAGGCCAAATGCAATTCCGTTCGCAAGCAAGGTCGCATAAGCTGCTCCTGCAATTCCCCATTTGAATACTCCGACGAAAAGTAGGACGAGAATTATATTGGCTATTGTGGCTATTATCAGGAAATACAGAGGTGTTTTGGAATCACCGAGACCCCTCAGGATAGCGCTTGTTCCGTTATATCCGAAGAAAATTATGATACCTGAGAAATAAATACGCAGGTAAAGTGTAGCCTGTGGCATTATCTCCTGCGGCAGACCCAGCAGCCGGAGGATAGGCCTTGCCAGTAACAATCCGGCAATGGTTACAATGACTCCGGCAACCAGGCTGGATATATACATTGTATCAATTGCACGTTTCACCTTTACAAAATCTTTTGCCCCGAAATATTGTGCAATAACAACCGTAGTACCCATCACAAGTCCAATTATGAGCGAGACCATTACGAAGATTATGGGAAATGATGCCCCTACAGCCGCCAGTGCCTCCTTGCCAATAAAATTGCCTACCACAATGCTGTCAACCACACTGAACAGCTGCTGGAATATGTTTCCCAGTAGCATCGGCGCAGCAAATCCGAATATCAGCTTTCCTTCTTTACCGATGGTGAGATCCTGCATGCAAGAATTTTAGCGCCGCAAAGGAAATGATTTAAACGATAATATCAAACAGATTATGACAACCTTTCGGGTTCAATAGCGAAGTGACGCAACTCCCTTTCTGCCCTGGTACTTTAATAAACGCTTTCAACCATTTTTATTTTAAATGGCTCTGTGAATATTATTTCCACGATTGATGTATTAAGAAGAACTAACTCCTAATGACCAGATTGTCAGCCTGCTGTACGGTTATTAACAGGCAAGGAGTGAGAAAGAATCCTGGTTTTTGATATTATTATATATTTCAGCAGGGTAAATTGCCGTTATGAATATTTCGGGCATAATTGCAGAACAATTTGTAATTACCAAATTAAAAGTATTTTGTAAAATTTTTCAAACAGACGATACAGCAGCAAAAACAAAGGGACATGAGAGAAAACCTTCTTGGCTTATCACTATCATTTATTTTATTAACTATCAGCATCCCGGGTTTTTCACAGGATCCGGGAAAATCAGGCAGACTTAGTGCAGCACTTGTCGACTCACTCGGAAAAAGCGGACTTGTAGTAGAACTCAGTAACAAAAACCCGGAAGTCATACTTTCAAGGGAACAGGCTATAAGATTCCTTCAGCAAAAACTACGTCCCCGGGTATGGAAGGATATTGATGATCCTCTCCGGCGTGCTCTTGACCACCTTGTATACGAAGTATCTCGCCCTCCGTTCGATTCTTCAGCAGCATTTCTTGAACGGTATCCATATGATTCCATAAGCATTCCCTGGGATAAGTTCTACATCTGGGAACCTGTCAGGCTGAAAATTCCGGCTGTTACTCCGCAGCAGCAGCAGCCTGTCGCTGATACATCAGTTGCAGCAGATTCACGCAGGTTGAAAGCTGTCAGCGATACAATAATGAAGACCAGACTGGATATTTCAGGATTTCCGCCTTCAGCGCCTTCAGCTTCAAAATTAAAAGATACAACATTGCTGGTTATTATAGATACACTGAATGAAGTCCGTTCAGATTATTCACGTTTCCCGTTCACCCATTACAGTTTCCCTTACCAGAGCGACTCTATAAAAGCTGCGGTCACCGCTTTGCTTGGTTATCTCGGTGAACGGGACTCAACTGTGATAAATTTCACAGGCATTGATAACGTTGAAATCCCTGTATGGATCAATTCAAAATCGGACAGGATGATGCGTTACTGGCTTAAGAATGAACTGAACGATTCGGTCACTGTCTGGATTGGTTCTACAGCAAGGAACACAATTGGCCTGTTTCTGGAGCATGGCGTTAATTTCAGGCGGCCGGTAAAACAGCAAAATTACACTAATGCAAGAATTGACATTGAGAAGGTTGATAAATCCACGCTGCTGGATGCAAGGGAGATCACAATCAAACCTCAATACTGGAGATACCGTTCTGAGGCAGCATTCGCACTGAACCAGGCTTCAATGAACAACTGGGTCAAAGGCGGGGAAAGCAGTGTCTCAACCACATTCGACATAACCGGTTATGCGGATTATACAAATAAAGATATGAAACTCAGTTCGAATCATTTTGCCAGGCTTAAATTCGGACTCATAGCTTTGTTTGGATCGGGAAAACCCGACTTCCGGAAGAACCTCGACCTCCTTGAGACTAATTCAAAACTAAACCATAAAGCCTTCGGAAAATTCGATGTAAGCGGGATCTTATTATTCAAAACACAGATTGCCAAGGGCTATGCCTATTCGGCAACAGATACAACTCTGGTCTCGAAATTCCTGAATCCCGCCATCCTAACTATGGGTCTGGGACTCGATTACAAGCCAAATAAAACCACATCCATCAACTTCTCACCATTCTCGTATAAAGGGACCTTTGTTCATGACACTGCGTCAATTGACCAGACAAAATACGGGATAGAAAAGGGAAGGAGATCAAAGAATGAACCGGGTGCGAGCTTCATGATATCGAATTCCTTTAAGCCATATAAAACTGTCTCTGTCACAAACAGACTGCAGCTTTTCACTAACTACATACATAATCCGCTGAATATTGATGTGGACTGGGAAATGATCGTCACAACCAGCCTGAACTGGTTCACTGATGTCAGGTTTAATACACATCTGATATTCGACGATGATACAAAAACCCCTGTTCTTGATAAAGACAGGAAGCCAATAATGGATTCGGAGGAGAAACCGAAGAAAGCTGCAAGGATTCAGTTTAAGGAGCTGCTGGGATTCTCCTTTATATTCAGGTTCTAAAGGTTCTTCTGATATATCCTGTACTTCTTCTGTATCTGGCCATCAACCCTTTCGCATTCTGCTCTCATGCGTGTATTCGTTTCGAGAACAAGGTGAACATCAATCGTTTCCATATTCTGTTTTATACACGATTCAAGTATTTTAACTGCCATAAGCACATCAATACCCTGTCCCCGGTATTGCTTCTTAACCCCGCCGAGCATCATCAGAAGGTTTTTGGTCCTTTTTGATTCACGCATGATCTTTAATAATCCGAACGGGAACAGCCTGCCCCGGGCTGCCCTGATGCCCGGACCTATATCCGGTATGCCTACAGCGAATGCCACGACCTCTCCTCCTGCAACCACAAGCTTAACGAATTTAGGATCAATAATCATCATATACCGTGCAGCCAGATCGGCTTTCTCCTTATCAGTGAGCGGTACAAAACCATAGATCTCCACAAAGGTCTGGTTCATGACTTCCAGAGCCGGGATAATATAAGGTTTCAGCTCTTTCTTTGCATTGAATTCGACAATTTTATAATCCTTGCTGTTGGCTACCCTTGTCAGGATGTTTTTGTATACCTGCGGTAAATCTGAAGGAACCTTGATCTTGTAATTAACCAGGTCGACTTTTTTAACATATCCTTCCTTTTCAATCAGCCCGGGAAGGTAGGGTGAGTTGGTTGGTGCAACAATCAGCCGGGGATATTCAAAGCCTTCAATCTGAAAACCCTGTGGATCTTTGTCAGAGAATCCGAGCGGACCCACAAGTTTCTCCATTCCATTGCTTCGGGCCCACTGTTCAACCTGTGTAATAAGGGCATGAACAACCTCGGGATCATTATAGCTTTCCATGAAACAAAAACGACCGTGGTTTTCCTTGTTGATCTCATTATACCTCCGGTTGATGATTCCCATGATCCTTCCGACAGGTTTATTACCGATGTATGCAAGGTAAAGGACCGTTTCAGCATACTGAAAAGCCTTGTTTTTCTTTTTATCAAATAATTCCCATTCATCGAGTAAGATTGGCGGAAGCCAGTCAGATTCACCCCTGTGTATCTTCTCAGGCAGGTAGATGAAACAGCGCAGGTCTTTCTTCGATTGTACTTCTTTTAAAGTTATAGATCCCATCAGGTTTAAAGTTTTTCGGTACCAAGAAACAAAAATTTCTTAAATAAGCGGATTTAATTACAAAATTATCTGGTCACTGGTGTTTAAGGATCAGGTTCAATATCACGAAAAGCGCGAAGAGAATGCTTGCTACGCCATTGGTTGTTCCAAACGCTATTGTCACCCTGCTGAGATCGCCGTGTTTTACTATCAGGTGCTGGTAAATCAGCAGGACTGAAAATATTACTGCCCCGATCCAGTAAACGAACCCCTCTTCTCCAAGATATCCTGCAGTTATTACCAGGATAATTGTAAGGATGTGGACAGCGAGAGAGATAAATATGGCTCTCCTTCTGCCAGCAACAGCGGGAATTGAATACAGCTGGTTTGACCTGTCAAAATCATCATCCTGAAGGGAATAGATTATATCAAATCCGCTGACCCAGGTCATCACAATAAGGGAATAAATAACCGGCAGCAGCTCAAAGACTCCTGTCACAGAAATATAAGCACCGACAGGAGCAAGACTGAGGCCGAGACCAAGGATAAAATGGCTCAGCGAAGTATACCTTTTCGAAAGACTGTAACCGAGAATAATGAACAGGGCAACCGGTGAAAGAAGAAGTGTAAGCTTGTTAATGAACCCTGTTGTGATAATGAAAAGCACGGAGTTGACAATTACAAAAATTGATGCAGCTTTTGTGCTCACTAATCCTGAAGGGATTTCCCTGTCTTTCGTTCTCTGATTCAGTTTGTCATACCTTCTGTCTGAAATCCTGTTGAATCCCATGGCTGCATTCCGGGCAAAGATCATGCAGAGTATTATCAGGAACAGCAGCCGCAGGCTGAAATCCTGGTTTTCTTCGGACACAGCAAGTGTAAATCCGATTAGTGCAAAGGGCATTGCGAAGACAGTGTGGCTGAATCTGACAAGAGAGAAGTAGTTCTTTACTGATCTGAAAATCTGATTCATTGATCCAGCAGCTTCCAGTAAATTTTGTAACTCTCGTCACTGAAGACAACAAAAATCACCTTCTGCGGGAGTTTGTTCTTTTGAAGGAACCTCGTAGTTTCATTAATTGCTATTTTAGCAGCCTCCTCCTGGGGGAATCCATAAATACCGGTTGAGATACACGGAATGGCAACAGTACTTAGATTGTTTTTTTCTGCGAGCGCCATAACAGTCTGGTAACACGATGCCAGGAGAGCATGTTCGTTATGCATTCCACCGCTCCATACCGGTCCCACAGTATGAATGATATGCCTTGCTTTCAGATTGTAGCCTCCGGTGATTTTTGCCTGTCCTGTCGGACATCCGTTCAGGCTTTTACATTCTTCAAGAAGATCGGGCCCTGCAGCCCGGTGTATTGCCCCGTCGACACCACCTCCGCCAAGAAGTGTTGTGTTGGCTGCATTCACGATGGCGTCAACGTCGAGTGTGGTAATATCAGCTTTTATCAGCTCCAGCCTTCTGTTTTCCATTATCTGATCTTTGCCCCAAGTTCTCTTTCAAAAGCACCGGCAAGATTATTCATGATCTTGTCAATGCTTTTATCAGTTAATGTCTTGAGGTCGTCGCGAAGGATGAAATATACGGCGTATGATTTTTTATTCTTGCCAAGCTCATCGCTTTCATATACATCGAAGAGGCCCACATCTTTCAGAAGGTTTCTTTCGGTCTTGAACGCTATCTCCCTGACCTGTGCAAACTTCACGTCCCTTTCCAGAAGAAGGGCAAGATCGCGTCTTACCTGAGGGTATTTCGGAATTTCCCTGTACTCGACAGAATGGTTTTTTATAAGCTTCAGCAGGAAATCCCAGTCAATATGGGCGTAGTAAACATCCTGTCCGATATCGAACTTAAGCAGGTATTCTTTTGATATCTTTCCCGCCTCTGCGAGCAGCTTGTTATTACTGGAATATGTTATGGATTCCGCAAAATATTTCTTCTGACTCTCTCCCGTGGTTAAGTTTTCCGTATCGATACCAAGCCGAACAAGCACCATTTCAACAGTTGATTTTATATTGAAAAAATCAGCCGGGATGCTTTTATAGTTCCAGCTCTGCCTGCCTGAGCTCCCGGTCAGAAAGAGACCGAGGACATTCTTTTCAGTGTAGTCTGCTACAACGGGAAACTCCCTGTCAGATTTGCGGTAGAAATAACAGTATCCAAATTCATACAACCTGAGATCTGAATTCTGGCGGTTTATATTCCAGATTATCGAGCTAAGCCCCCCATACAGAAGAGATTGTCGCATTGCATTAAGGTCAGAACTAAGGGGATTGGCAAGGATTACAAGCTGGCTGCGATCAAAATCGTCATTATCATAAAAAGCTGCAGGATTCAGCGAATTACACATAATTTCAGCAAAGCCGTTTGCAGAAAGCATATCGGCTATAATGTTCCGGAGCTTTTCCCTGTCAGGTTTATCAGGAAAAAACAGAGTGGAATTTACATGATCGTTAATCTCAACATTATTATAACCATAAATCCTCAGTATTTCCTCCACAACATCCGCCTCCCGACGAACATCAACCCTGTATAAAGGTATTTCAAGGGCAAGCTTATCACCTTCATCATTTAAAATAACAATATCCAGGTGACCAAGAATTCTTTTAACAAGCTCCCGGTCAATCTGTTTGCCGATCAACCTGTCTATATTTCTAAAACTGACATTTATAAGTGTCCTGTTTATCTTTTTAGGGTATATGTCCCTGACTTCCGAAGATATTTTACCTCCTGCAATTTCTTTAATGAGCATTATCGCCCTCTTTAACGCCCATGCAGTAATCTCAGGATCGGCACCTCTTTCAAACCTGAATGAGGCATCAGTATTAAGTCCATGGCGTCGTGCAGTTTTTCTGATAGCTACAGGATTAAAATAAGCACTCTCAAGAAATACATTTCTCGTGGTTCCGGTCACCCCCGACCTTATACCTCCGAAGACTCCCGCAATACACATTCCTTCTTTTATATTGCATATCATAAGGTCTTTCGATGAGAGTATTCTTTCTTTTTCGTCAAGAGTTATGAATTTCGACCTGTCAGGAAGATTTTTGATTATGACCTTCTTGCCGTCAATTTTATCTGCATCAAAAGCATGCAAAGGCTGGCCTATCTCGTGCTGAACGTAGTTGGTGATGTCAACGACATTGTTTATCGGATTCTGCCCGATAGCTCTTAATTTGTTCTTAAGCCATTCAGGTGACTCCCCGATCTTTACTCCGCTAATGGTTATTCCCGTATATCTCGGGCAATCCACAGGGTTTTCTATGATTACCTCATATGGATTATCGTTATTGTCGGGTTTAAAATCCTCAACTGACGGCCGTACAGGTTTCTTTGATGCACCTTCATTGATATTCAGGTAAGCTGACAGATCCCTTGCGACTCCGAAATGTGAGCCGCTGTCAATCCTGTTTGGAGTCAGTCCGATCTCGTAAACATAATCTCTTACTATCCTGAAATATTCCGAAGCCTTTGTACCAGGTACAGCGCTCTCATCAAGAACCATTATACCTGTATGCTGCGTTCCGAGTCCGAGCTCATCCTCTGCACAAATCATCCCTTCAGAGACCTGTCCCCTTATTTTCGTTTTCTTAATTTCAAGACTCTCTTCACCTTTAAAGATCGTAGTACCAACAGTAGCTACCGGAACTTTCTGTCCGGGAGCCACGTTTGGTGCCCCGCAGATTATCTGAACAGGATCCTGGTTGCCAATATCAACAGTTGTTACTGTTAGCTTGTCAGCTTCCGGATGCTTTTTGCATGTCAGGACCTTTCCGATAACGACACCCTTTAATCCACCCTTTACAGATTCCCACTCTTCCGTAGCTTCCACCTCAAGGCCAAGTCCGGTAAGGATAATGGAGAGTTTATGCGGTTCAACATCGAAATCAAGGTAATCTTTAAGCCAGTTGTAAGAGATCTTCATATTGAAATAGAATAAAATCTGTTGATCAGCAGGAATTCGGAAGACCTTAAATGAGAAGCGAAGCGGTGAACCGATTCCTCATAGCGGAAGAGTTCGGCAAAACCAGATCCCGTAAAGCGGGACCATAGTTGTCATCCTTCCGCCTTCTGTTCCCGCTTCACGGGATTTCCTCACTTTGTTCGTCAACTTCCGTATTCCAGCTTCCTGCTTCTAAACAGAAGGTAAAAGTAAACATTTTAGGAAAAGTACGCAGGCTTTTTTGATTGAGAGGCATTGTATTTCTTTATATTTGCAACCAAATTGTGGTTTATGATTGTTGAGAAAGAGGATAAACTTATCCTTGTCACAAACGATGATGGTCTGTATGCTCCGGGGCTGAGAACTCTTTTTGAGGTTATGGAGGAATTCGGAAAGGTTGTAGTTGTCTCGACACTGGAGAGTCAATCTGGCATGTCACAGGCGCTTACCGTTAAAACTCCGCTCAGAGTCAAACTGCTGGAAGAAAATGACAAACACAGGATCTATTCCTGCAACGGCACACCAACCGACAGTATAAAACTTGCTGTTAACCAGTTGCTTGAGAGGCTTCCAGATTTTGTTGCTGCCGGAGTAAACCATGGGGCAAATGCTTCAGTAAGCATTTTGTATTCGGGAACTATGGCTGCTGCCCTGGAAGGCTGCCTTTATGGTATCAGTTCTGTCGGCTTTTCACTCAACAGTTTTTCACGAACTGCAGACTTTTCCGCATGCAGGGAATTTATCCGCATTGTAATGACATCCCTGGGCACAGAACCCTTGCCGCCAGGCATCTGCCTGAATGTTAACATTCCTGAAGTCGGAAAGAACGATATAAAAGGAATAAGAATATGCAGGCAGTCAAAAGGCAACTGGAAGGAGGAGTTTGAAAAGAGAAAGGACCCGATGGGTAAGACTTATTACTGGCTTACGGGTTCTTACAACAACCATGAACCGGATGCCGAGGATACTGACGAATGGGCTCTACGTAATAATTATGTGTCGGTGGTACCTGTTACTGTCGACATGACCGCTTATGCTTATCTCGACAAGCTCAGGGACAGATTCAGTAAATGACTATTTCAGAGAAATATAACAAACTCATTACCGGGGTTATTTCAGGATTTGTTCTGCCTTTCCTTGTTGCTCTGACCGTATTCATTTTTGCAAAAGGAGACCCGGGACTTTTTGAGTGGTTACGCCGGATAACAGATGCCGACATTATAACTCATATTATCTCTTTATGCGTATTCCCAAACCTCGTACTTTTCCTTTTGTTCAACCGTTTTGATATGCTGCGTGCATCACAGGGAGTGCTTGGCGTCACAATCTTCTGGGCCATTCTGGTTTTCCTGGTAAAAATTCTGAGATGAGGTATTTCATTGTAGCCGGAGAAGCATCAGGTGATTTGCATGGTTCAAACCTTATCAGAGAACTTATTGCTGCTGACAGGAACGCCGAGATATTCTGCTGGGGAGGAGATCTTATGGAATCAGCCGGAGCCAGACTGCTGATGCACTATCGGAAAACTGCCCTCATGGGATTCCTGCTTATACTGAAAAACCTGGGAACCTTCAGGAGAAATCGGTCCCTGTGCAAACAACAGATCAGTGAGTATAAACCAGATGTAGTTATTCTTATCGATTTTCCCGGATTTAATCTCAACATTGCAAAATATTCAAAAAAATCGGGTTTTACGGTTTTTTATTATATCTCACCCAAATTCTGGGCATGGCGGGAATACCGGGTCAGAATGATTAAGAAGTATGCTGACAGGATGTATATTATTTTTCCCTTCGAGGTTGAATTTTACAGGAAACATAACATTAATGTCGAATATTATGGCAATCCGCTTGTTGATGAGGTGGAACGGAAAATATCCGCCATGCCGTCAAAGGCAGAACTCAGCAATCTGCTTGGCTTAGGTGGGAAGCCGGTAATAGCAATTCTTGCCGGAAGCCGCAGGTTTGAAGTCGAATATAATCTGCCGCAAATGATTAAGGTGGTAAAACACTTTCCACAGCACCAGTTTGTTGTCGCCGGTGTTAAAAACCTTCCCGATGATCTGTATCTCAGGATCATTGGCAATGAACCTGTTAACCTTATAAAGGAAAAAACTTACGAGATACTTTATCTGGCCGAAGCGGCAATGGTGGCTTCAGGTACGGCAACCCTTGAAACTGCTCTGTATGATACACCTCAGGTAGTAGGCTATAGAGGTGATTTATTTTCAATGCTTACAGCCTGGACGATGCTGAAAGTTAAATACGTTTCGCTTGTGAATCTTATAATGGACTCAGAAGTTGTAAGGGAACTTTTACAATATGCATTGAACGAGAGAAACCTTTTGTCGGAACTGAATGCCATTCTACCCGGAGGTCAGAAACATGAGAAAATGCTTGCAGAATATAAAAAATTACGTGAGATAATAGGTCCGTCAGGCGCTTCAGAAAGGATAGTAGGAGATATGTTTGGAAGATTGAAAGATATTGCCGGCGAATGAAAGATCACATGAAACTGGGTTATTCCATGTATGATTCCATATAGGTCAATGCTTCCGGATTGTGAATGTTAAGTTAATGAACTATAAGATCTTTTACCTGTCCGGTCTGATGGTTTTTTATACTGTCCTGTTGCCGGGCCAGGTTAGCGTCCGTATTTTTGCCGGTCAGGACCCTATCTCGGCAGTTTTCAATGTTACAGAAGGTGAATATGAAATAGACCACGGTGCTGGAGGCAAGCTGGCGGTACAGAAAGATACGCCGGTCATCATTTCAAAATATAATGGCAGGCTGGCTGTCAAGCTGATGAACGATGATGGATTTGTTTGTGATTCCGTTTTAATATCAGGCAATACCGGTAGGGATCTTTTTTCACTCCGTATCAACGGAAATTTTTCTGCACGTCAGTATTATTCCGGGGATCTGAAGTGCTTCCCCGACCTAGGAAGACTTGTCTTAATAAATAACTGTAGTATAGACGATTACATTGGGGGTGTTGTAAGAACGGAAGGAGGACAGGGGAAGAACCTCGAATATCTTAAGTCGCAGGCTGTAATAGCACGGACCTACATGTACAAATATTTTGACAAACATATTTCTGACGGTTATAACCTTTGTGATGACACTCATTGTCAGGCCTTTAATGGTGTATCCTCTGATACACTGGTCACACAAGCAACCATGCAGACAAAAGGGCTCGTTATCCTCGGACCCGACAGTACACTGATTATTTCAGCGTTTCATTCCAATTGTGGGGGAGAGACCTCACCCCCTGAAAATGTGTGGCTATCAGGACAGCCTTATTTGAAAAAAGTCTTCGATAAATACTGCATCTCCTCACCAAATGCCAGGTGGCGTAAAACCCTGAGCATCAGCGACTGGACAGCCAGTCTGAAGAATGCCGGTCTTACAGCAGTGCCGGCAGATCTTTCACTGTTAAATTTTTCACAGATCACCCGGCAGAACGATTACAGGATTGGAATATTCACAGTGCCTCTCAGACAGTTAAGATCAGACCTTAACCTCCGGTCAACATTTTTTTCAGTGAAGGTTGAAGGGACCATGGTCGTCCTCAGCGGCAGGGGTTACGGACATGGAGTGGGGCTATGCCAGGAAGGAGCAATGGTGATGGCGTCGAAAGGATTTAATTTTATTCAGATCATTAATTACTATTATCAGGGAGTTATAGTCACAGATATAAAAAATGCTGTAAAATAATAAGCCTGCGAAATCAAAAAAATAATGATTAATTCATAATCTAAATGAAGTTATCTGCAATAATCCGGGTTATTCACCCCTTATGCGGGAGGAGGGGAACAACTGATTATCAATTGCCAACTTATTTAATTATTTTTGCTAATAAGGTTTAAGTATGTTTGCGATCTTCAGAAAAGAAATAAGCGACTTTTTCAGCAGTTTTACCGGGTACATCGTAATTGTTGTTTTTCTCCTCTTCAACAGTCTCTTCATGTGGGTATTTCCCGGTGAATGGAATATTCTCGAAAGCGGTTATGCAGGACTTGACACACTGTTCTTTCTCTCACCCTGGGTATTCCTGTTCCTCGTACCTGCCGTGACAATGAAAACTTTTGCAGAAGAAAAACGTCTGGGCACTATAGAACTTATATTTACCAGGCCTGTCACCGAACGGGAAATTATCTGGGGAAAATACTTTGCATCAGTAATACTTGTGCTGCTTGCATTATTGCCATGCCTCATTTATTACTTCTCAGTCTTTAATCTTGGAGAAACTCCCGGAAATCTTGACAGAGGAGGTACATGGGGAGCTTTCATCGGATTGTTCTTTCTGGCAGCAATATATGCTTCTGCAGGTATTTTTGCCTCATCTCTTACCGATAACCAGGTAGTTGCCTTTATAGTTGCTGTGCTACTCAGCTTTGTCCTTTATTCTGGTTTTGATTCATTTGCATACCTCCCGGGACTTAAAAAGCTTGATGAGTTTGTAATTAATCTGGGTATCAATGAACATTACAAATCAATTAGCAGGGGAGTCTTGGATATCAGGGATATAGCTTATTTTCTTGCTGTGATTGTAATCTTCAATGAAGCCACCAGACTCGTGCTTCTTTCACGCAAATGGAAGAAAAAACACTGATCCATGAAAAATAACCAGGGCAGCAAAAATATAAAAGTAAAAAGCTGGCTTCAGTTTATTTTAACTGTTGCTGTGGTTATAATTATTGCATCCCTGAGTTCGCTTGTCAGAATAAGGCTTGACCTCACCGAGGACAGGAGATACACCCTCTCGGATCCGACTGTAAAGATATTAAATGACCTGCGAAATGATATTTATATTCAGGTTTACCTTGACGGTGAGATGCCAATACCCCTGAAACGCCTGAGAAGATCAGTACAGGAAATGCTCGATGAGTTCAGGATCGCATCAGGCAGGAGAGTAGACTATGAGTTCATCAATCCTGCAGCGGTTAAAGATGTAAAGCAAAGGGAGGCTCAGTTTCAGATTCTGTCTGATAAGGGACTCTCTCCTGTTTATGCTCAGGCGCCTGATGATGAAGGTGGATTAAGCACTAAAATGATCTTCCCGGGTATGATAATAAATTACAACGGAATTGAAATTCCGGTTAACTTCCTTAAGAACAACCAGGCAATATCCTATGAACAAAACATCCTTCACTAAATTGAAAGCCTTGAGTATGAGATGATACAAACAATCGCGACTGCAAGCTCTGATACTGTGTACAAAGTGGCGTTTCTTGAAGGTCAGGATGAGTTCCCTGAAATAGAAGTTGCTGATATAACCTTCAACCTTGCCAGGTTCTTCACCATCGACAGAGGTACAATCAGTGGTCAGCCGGGGATCCTTGACGATTATGCGGCTGTGATCATTGCAGGTCCCCGGGAGGAATTTACTGAAGCCGACAAATTTGTTCTCGACCAGTATATTATGAAAGGAGGAAAGGTCTTATGGCTTTTTGAGGAGGTTGCTGTCAATTCCGACAGCCTTCTTTATAGCAGAGAAACAGTCGGACTCTATCGTCCTCTCAATATTGAAGATCAATTATTCAGATATGGAGTCAGGATTAATCCTGAAATAGTACAGGACATTGATTGCGCATTGTTGAGACTGACCGTAATGAGCGGCGGACGCAAGCAGATTGTGCCGGCACCCTGGGTATACTATCCGTTGCTGAATCCATCACAGGATCATCCGGTCACCAGGAACCTGAATAAGGTAAAAGGCGAATTCGCAAATTTTATTGATACAGTGGGCTTTGACCCGGCAATAAGAAAAACAATGCTGCTTTCCACGTCATCATCTTCAAGAACTCTGTCACCTCCGCTGGTCATCCGGCTGAAGGAGGCTGAGCAACAACCTGCAGAAAAAGATTTTAACAGGTCTGATCTCCCGGTCGCGATATTGCTCGAAGGAGTTTTTCCTTCCGCTTTCAGAAACCGGATCACTGCCAACCTGATCGGAAATACAGATTTCAGTATCAGAAACGAAAGCACAGAGACTAAAATGATCGTTGTTGCTGATGCTGATATAATAAGGAATG
>JADDYF010000326.1 GCA_015712185.1 Bacteroidales bacterium | reverse complement strand
ATCCGGCTTACGCTGCCTGGGATCATCCTCCGGCAGGGGCATATACACAACTTTTGATTTTGACCCTGTCATTTTTATGATCTTCTGAGCAAGTTCACCCACTGACACTTCAACAGGATTTCCCAGATTCACCGGCCCTGTGAAAGTATCAGGAGTCTCCATAAGCCTGATCAGACCTTCAATCAAGTCATCAATGTACTGGAAACTGCGTGTATGAGAACCATCTCCGAAAATCGTCAGGTCATCACCCTTCAATGCCTGTACAATAAAATTTGACACTACCCTTCCGTCATTGGGATGCATCCTCGGCCCGTAAGTGTTAAAAATCCGGGCAATTTTTATCCTGACTTTATTCTGGGTATGATAGTTCATAAAAAGCGTCTCCGCACATCTCTTGCCTTCATCATAACATGCCCTCGGTCCTAAAGTATTGACATTTCCCCAATAATTTTCAGGTTGAGGATGAACGGTCGGATCTCCGTAAATCTCGCTGGTCGAAGCCAGAAGAACCTTTGATCTGGTTCTTTTTGCCAGTCCAAGTGTGTTAATGGCGCCCATCACCGATGTCTTTATTGTCTTTATCCCGTTGTACTGGTAATGAACAGGCGAGGCAGGACAGGCAAGGTTATAAATCTCATCCGTTTCAACATAAAACGGCATCGTTATATCATGTCTGATGATCTCAAAATAATGATTATCCAGCAGATGAATGATATTCATCTTCGAACCGGTAAAGTAATTATCCATACAAATCACTTCGTTTCCAAGATTAAGCAGGCGCTCACACAGATGGGACCCTATAAACCCTGCACCTCCGGTGACAAGAATGCGCTTCATAATTGTTTTATAGTTTATTACAAATTTAATAAAAGAGACCACACCCCTTCACCCATTCTCCCCCTCACCCCCTCAACTAATTATTCCGGGTAACCACGATCTTTATGACAACATCATCAATCTCCACCTCACGGATATCTTCAGCAAAGAAGGCTCTTACAAGCTTCACTGATGTGGCAAGCGTCTGTGACCCGATATATGAAGAATGCCGTCTAACCGCTTCACGTACAAAATCATGATCTTCAATCATTACCGTTATCTTGTCAGTGACATCATACCGGCTTTCCTTCCTGATGTTCTGTATCCTGTTCACAAACTCCCTCGCAATTCCTTCGAAACGAAGGTCATCTGTAACAGTAATATCCAGGGCTACGGTGAGCTTCCCGTCATTGGCCACCTGCCATCCCGGGATATCTTCAGAGATTATCTCAACATCCTCGAGTGTAAGAGTTATTTTCTGACCGTTAATATCAAAATGTTGATTTCCTGCGGTTTCAAAAGCAACTATTTCCTTCTGTCCCAGATTTGCTACAGCATTGGAGATCTCCTTCATCAGTCTTCCGTAACGCGGACCAAGAGTTTTAAAATTAGGTTTGATCTTTTTTACAAGAATACCTGATGTGTCATCAACATATTCAGCCTGCTTAACATTTACTTCAGTCAGGATTAAATCTTTAACTGCCTCAAACTTCTTCCTGAACGATTCATCCGGAACAGGGATCATCAGCCTTGCAAGCGGCTGACGGACCTTAATACCCACTTTCCTTCGGAGGCTGAGTACCATTGATGATATCTTCTGGGCAATCTCCATTCTCTCCTCAAGTTCTTTGTCAATCAGTGAATGGTCATAATCAGGGAATAAAGCGAGGTGGACGGAATCCTCCTCTGTCCTGTCTATGGTAAGATTAAGGTCGCGGAAAAGCAGATCGGCATAAAACGGAGATATTGGCGCCATGAGTCTGCTGACTGTATCAAGACAGACGTGCAGCGTCTGATAAGCAGCCAGCTTGTCCCTGTCAAACTCTCCGCCCCAGTAACGCTTGCGGTTCAGCCGTACATACCAGTTACTCAGGTTTTCAGTAATAAAATCCTGTATTGCACGCCCCGCCCGGGTCAGGTCATAATCTTCATAACATTTCCTTACCTCCTTAATCAGTGAATGAAGAAGGGATATGATCCAGCGGTCAATCTCAGGCCGTTCACTTACCGGAACATCCTCCTCTGTATACCTGAAATTATCCACATTTGCATATAATGCGAAGAATGAATAAGTATTGAATAATGTTCCGAAAAACTTCCGTTTAACTTCATCAACACCCGCTATATCGAATTTAAGATTATCCCATGGCTGGGCATTCGTCAGGAGATACCAGCGTAAAGGGTCCGAACCGTACTCTTCAATCGTTGTAAAAGGATCAACTGCGTTCCCCAGCCGCTTTGACATCTTGTTACCGTTCTTATCGAGCACCAGTCCGTTGGATATTATGTTTTTAAAAGCAACTGAATCAGAGACCATTGTGGCTATTGCATGGAGTGTAAAGAACCATCCTCTCGTCTGGTCGACACCTTCAGCAATAAAATCTGCAGGGAACATTTCGCTGAAATTCTCCTTATTTTCAAAAGGATAATGAGACTGAGCATATGGCATTGCCCCTGAATCAAACCAGACATCTATAAGATCAGCCTCGCGGAACATCTTTTTACCTGAATGACTGACAAGTATTATCTCATCAACAAACGGCCTGTGCAGGTCAAACTTCTCATAGTTCTCCTGTGAATTATCCTTCGGAACAAAATTTTCCAGCGGATTCTTCTTCATGAATCCTGCCTTGATTGATTTCCCGATCTCAGATTTAAGTTCTTCGGCTGAGCCTACGCAAATCTCTTCTTTCCTGTCCTCTGTGACCCATATTGGCAAAGGTGTACCCCAGAAACGCGAACGCGAGAGGTTCCAGTCAACCAGGTTCTCAAGCCATTTGCCAAACCGGCCTGTACCCGTTGACTGCGGCTTCCAGTTAATAGTGTTATTGAGCTCAATCATGCGGTCGCGGAACGCAGTCGTACGTATAAACCATGCGTCGAGAGGGTAATAGAGAACCGGTTTATCTGTTCTCCAGCAATGCGGATAACTGTGAATCTGCTTTTCAATCCTGAAGACCTTACCCTGCTGCTTCAGCATAACCACTATGTCAACATCCAGCGTATCAGCTCCCTCCGGAATGGATTCGTCATACTCATTTTTAACAGGCCTGTTCTCAAAACCTTTGTATGTATTGATGTTAACTCTCTCCCTTACAAACTGTTCATCAATGTCAGCTATCGGTACCATATATCCCCTCTTATCAACCATCGGCCCAAATGTGTTGTCTTTTCTTTTAACGATCAGGGGAGGAAAACCATATTCCTTGCTGACCCGGTAGTCGTCAGCGCCAAAGGTAGGTGCTATATGTACGATCCCAGTCCCTTCCTCGGTAGTAACAAATTCGCCGGTAACAACTTTAAATGCCCCGTCATCAGGTCTTACCCAGTCTATGAGCTGCTCATACACAATACCCTCCAGCTTTTTTCCCGGAAATTCTTCCAGGATCCTGAAAGGAAGCTTTTTGTCTCCGGCTTTATATTCCGGTAAATAATCCGCGGGTTCTGAATCAGGGAACATCGCTCTCAGAAGGTCCCTGGCAAAAATGATGGTTACCGGTGTTCCTGAATATGGATTGTAACTCCTTACCTTAATGTAAGTGATCTCTTTTCCAACGGCAAGTGCTGTGTTCGAGGGCAGGGTCCACGGGGTGGTTGTCCATGCCGCAATATGAACATCAGTGGTATCAATATTCTTAAACAGGAATTCCGATCTTTTATCACGAACTATCCTGAACAACGCAGTACAGGTTGTATCTTTTACATCCCTGTAGCAGCCAGGTAAATTCAATTCATGCGAGCTCAGACCAGTACCGGCTGCAGGCGAATAAGGCTGAATGGTATATCCCTTGTACAAGAATCCTCCGGAATAAAGCTGCTTCAGCAACCACCAGAGAGTTTCGATATACCGGTTGTCGTAGGTTATATAAGGGTGATCCATGTTGATCCAGTAGCCCATCTTACGGGTCAGATCCTCCCAAACATCCGTATATCTCATTACATCAGTGCGGCAGACCCTGTTGAATTCTTCTATCGAGATTTTTTCCGTTCCAATATCTTCTTTAGTAATGCCAAGCGACTGTTCCACTCCCAGCTCAATCGGCAATCCGTGAGTGTCCCATCCCGCCTTGCGCTTTACTTCGTATCCGCACTGGGTTTTAAAACGGCAGATCGCATCCTTGATTGTACGGGCCATAACATGGTGAATACCTGGTATCCCGTTCGCTGAAGGAGGGCCTTCATAAAACACAAATTCACCCTTTCCTTTCCGCTCTCTGATACTTTTGTGAAAAGTATCATTCTCATCCCAGATTTTCAGAATCTCTTTGTTTATCTGTGAAAGATCAAGCGTCTTATATTCAGGAAAACGTTTCCCCATTTGACCAGTAAGTAATTGAAATTGTCAATATTAAAAACCGCAAATATACTAAAAAGCAATATATGATGTACATATAAAAGAAAGGGAGAAAGTGTGAGGGGGAGTGGGGGTGATGGGGTGTTTAGGAGAAGGGGTGATTGGGTGATGAGGAGAAGGGGTGAGGGGGTGAAAAAGCGAAAAAGGATTAAATGGTCCAATTTTGGGGATTGTTAATCATATTCACCAATTTTCCGATAATATTATCATAA
>JADDYF010000258.1 GCA_015712185.1 Bacteroidales bacterium | reverse complement strand
TAATTAATACTTTTAACAACTGAGAAAAATTTTCGTTAAATACGTGATATAGTTCATTGTATTTGATACTTTCAAATATCAATTCAGTATGAAAAAACCTCTGTTAATTGTAGTTATTATTCTGGCAGTGATCCTTGTCCTGCCGATAATTAACCTTATCCGCTGGACTTTTCAGGTAAAGAAGCCTCTTGAGATAGTACTCCTGGACAAAACCGTCCCTTCTCTTGACCGCGAAAAGCACAAGTCCTTCAACTGGATACTGACAAACGACAGATTTGTCAAGAAGGAGAAAAGAACCAGCTATTCATACAGAAAGGATTATTATGGTTTTTATCCTACACGACCGTTACGTGATAAACTGTTTGACAAGAATGATTATCACCTTGCTGATCTGATTGACATTGCTGAAAAAACCGACGTACTCTATTTTACCGATACCTATGGTGTGTTCTTCAACGACTGGTACAGAAGTATTACCAAAACCCGCAAATCGAGAAAATTCTACGGAGGCCTTAACAACAACGATAACCTCCTGATAAAGGAAATGAAGGACAGAAATAAACTTGTACTGCTTGAATATAACACCTTCGATTACCCTACTGTTGAATTTGAGGCATCCAAGGTCCAGGACAGGATTGGCATTAAATATTCAGGGTGGACAGGCAAGTATTTCAGTACTCTCGATTCAACTATAGATGAAGATTTCCCTATCTGGATGACAGCCATGTACAGAAAACAGTACAAGCGGCCGTGGACCTTTACAAAACCGGGCGTTGTTCTTCTCCAGGAAAAATCCATTATCGTGCTCGAAGAGGGGACTCATCTTACAAAACCTCTTCCATATATAATTACAGATTCTGCCGGCTGCGGCAAATATAACCTGGCTCAGTCAGTTACTTTTGACCAGTGGTTCGATATAATTGACCCGATGGAGAACAGCGTGATCTCAAAATTCAGGCTCGAGACGACAAGCCTGGGAGACTCCCTTCTGGAGGATAACAATCTTGAAAACGAATTTCCTGCCGTTATCCAGGATCCTGTCGGAAAAAGAACATTCTACTTTTCCGGGGATTTTACCTATAAGAATATACCTTACTGGTCCTCACGTTTTAAGGGTATCGACAACCTTAAGGGACTTCTATATTCGAAAAAACCCGATGATACACGAAGATTTTTCTGGCTCTATTACAAACCCCTTATCAAGGGAATATTGAACGAATACTATAGTTCATTGTCACCAAAATAGGTGTTTACTGAAATCTGATCTTTATATATAAGTACAGGACAGAATTAATCCTGTACTTTTTTATTTTTATACCTGAAATACATTTCCTTCAACCAAGTCTTATATGAAAATTACAGTTATTCAGCCTGATATTGAATGGGAAGACAAATCCGGGAACCTGGAGAAGCTTGAAAGAATGATTTTATCATCCGGTAATGATGCTGATATAGTGATCCTTCCCGAGATGTTCAGCACAGGCTTCACAATGAAACCCGAGAAGGTCAGCGAACCACCGCGTTCCGATACTTTCGAATGGATGGTAAGTGTTTCGGTGCAGGGTAACTTCGGATTGTGCGGAAGCTATATCATATTGAAAAATAATCATGCTTATAACAGATGGGTTTTCGTCACTCCTGAAAAGAAATCATGGTATTACGATAAACATCATTTATATACCATGGGGAATGAGCACCTGCACTATACTGCCGGAAACAAACAGCTGGTTTTCAGGTTCAGGGGTGTCAGGATAATGGCCACCGTTTGTTATGACCTGAGGTTCCCTGTATGGAACAGAAACAGGAACAACTATGATCTTCTGATAAATTCCGCCAACTGGCCTCAGCCCAGAAGGGAGGTCTGGCTTACCCTGCTGCGGGCCAGAGCTATTGAGAACCAGTGTTATGTAGCTGGTTCGAACCGTATCGGGACTGACGGGGAGGGTATTAAATACTGCGGTGATTCAATGGTCGTGAATCCCCGTGGAGAGGTAATTGCCTCTGCAGAGCACGGTACAGAGTGTTGCATTTCAGCCGTTATCTCAATGGGTGAGCTCTCGCGTTTCAGGAAGAAATTCCCGGTTCTGAATGATGCGGATAAATTCAGTATCCTTCCATAGTCTCCTATGCTGGGCATAAGCTCTGATCTGACGACCTTTGGTAAATGCCGCTGATTCATTTTTTGATGAACCTCAAAACTTTTTTGTTCCCCGAATGTATTAAATGATAGAACAGGATTAAATGACCGATCAGACTCTCAGCAATATAACACAAAATGATTCAGTTGAGAAGCAGAAACCAGATAAAGGATTCCGTTTATTGCTGGTTACTCTCCTGAACCTCAGTATTTCAGTGGTACAGGTCATTGGCGGGCTCCTGTCAAACAGCCTTTCGCTGTTATCTGATGCGCTGCACAATCTTGGTGATGCAGCCTCACTTTTTATTTCTTATCTGGCAAAGAGGATCAGCATGAACAATCCCGATCTGCGGAAGACTTTCGGATATAAAAGGATCGAAATCCTGGCTGCCTTTTTCAATGGTATGCTGCTTATAGCCATCTGTATCTATTTGTTCTTTGAAGCTTTTAAGAGGATCATAAAACCTGAGTCAGTCGACATCAGCATAATGCTGCCTGTCGCTGCATTCGGATTTCTGATCAACCTGATATCTATGTTTCTGCTCCTGAAAAGACAAAAGGAAAATATAAACATACGAACTGCCTTTCTTCACCTGCTGTCTGATTCTCTGTCGTCTGTGGCGGTGATTACCGGCGCCATTGTAATGTGGCTTACCGGTATATACTGGGTCGACGCCGTTATCTCTGTTGCCGTAGGTATTTATATCATTTACCAGGCATGGCTTGTGGTAAAGGAGACTGTGGACATCCTTATGCAATCAACCCCTCTGGAAATAGATATAAACCAGGTCAGGAGATCAATCGAAGATATCGATGAAATCGAAAATATCCATCATGTTCATGTCTGGAGGCTTAACGATTCCAACATACATTTTGAAGCCCACATTATGCTGAACAGGAACCTTACCATGCAGGAGATGATGATATGCAAGAACAGAGTAGAGAAGATACTTGGAATGCAGTTCAGGATTTCACATATAACTCTTCAGTTTGAATATGGCGGGTGCAGGGATAGGGAACTCATAGTAACGGATACCAGATAATCAATCCAGTAAGTATCAATAGTGTTAATTATGGAAAAGCTGCTTGATGTTAATCCGGTGCTGCTGGCCTTGATGGCAACACTTTTTACCTGGTGTATGACAGCACTCGGATCTTCCATGGTTTTCTTTTTTAAATCTATCAATAAAACAATATTGAATTTAATGCTGGGCTTTGCCGCCGGGGTAATGATTGCCGCAAGCTTCTGGTCGCTCCTTAGCCCTGCTATTGCTATGTCGGAGGAGAGGGGTGGCAACGGTTGGTTCCCAGCTCTGGTCGGTTTTATTACCGGGGGAGCATTTCTTTATACCTTCGATAAGACTCTGCCGCATCTCCATTTAGGACTTGCCATTGAAAAAGCTGAAGGAATTAAAACATCCTGGCACCGGAGCATTCTCCTTATCCTTGCAATAACTCTTCATAATATTCCCGAAGGACTTGCAGTCGGTGTGGCGTTCGGAGCTCTGGCAAATAATCCCGATATCGGTATACTTTCCGGGGCGGTTGCCCTGGCCATTGGTATTGGCTTGCAAAACTTCCCCGAGGGAGCAGCCGTTTCGATCCCGCTCAGGAGGGAAGGTTTTAAACGTCTGAAAGCATTTCAGTATGGACAGTTATCAGGGATTGTCGAGCCTGTTGCAGGCATTCTTGGCGCTTTGATGGTTCTGATCATCGAACCCCTGCTTCCATATGCGCTTTCATTTGCGGCAGGTGCCATGATTTATGTCGTGGTAGAGGAATTGATACCAGAATCACAGACCGGGAATGAGACCGATTTTTCAACAATCGGAGCAATGACCGGATTTTCGGTGATGATGCTACTTGATGTTGCCCTCGGGTAAATTTTTCAGAGCATTGTACAATATCTCAGCCGGATGCATGGCAATCCTTCCGGTTCCGTCCTTTATATGATGCCTGCAGCTGGTTCCGGGTGCGGCAATTAAAGTATCCTCTGAAGACTCCCTTATCCCCGGGAATAAAACCAGCTCTCCAATTTTATTTGACAGATCGTAATGCTCTTTTTCATAACCGAACGATCCGGCCATTCCACAGCAGCCTGATGGGATTTCCTTTACATGATAATTTTCAGGTATCGAAAGCATCTCGATCGTGTCTGCAGAGGACGCAACGGCCTTCTGCTGGCAGTGGGCATGCAAAAGAATATCCTTCTTTCCGTCTGCGAATAACGATCTGTCTATGTTGCCTGATCTGAATTCGCCTGCAATAAACTCATCGAGTAAAAAGCTGCGGGAGGCCAGCCGAACTGCAGCGTCCTTCAGATCATCACCGGCAAGATCGGGGTATTCATCTCTGAATCCGAGAATGGCAGAAGGTTCAATTCCGACAAGCGGAAGATCATCATTGATTATTCCGGAAAATGTCAGGATATTCTTCCTGATTATCTTCCTTGCCTTCCTTATCATTCCCTTTGACAGGAATGTCCTCGCACTGATATCATGTTCTGCAAATTCGACTTTATAACCAAGCGAGGCAAGCAGCCTGACTGCAGCAATGCCGGCCGAAGTATCGTTATAATCGGTGAATTCATCAACAAACAGGCAGACAGATCTTCTGGGATTTGCAGGATTAATTGCTGCCAGGTTTCTTCTTAACCATTTTTTGAGTGTTGTCCTATGTAATAAAGGGATTGATCGTTTCCCGGAAAATCCTATTGTCTTCTTCAGAATAGCCGACGTAAGCCTGTTGCCAAGGAAGAAATTGAAAGCGGAAGGGACCAGCGATCCTAGTTTGTTTACTGTTGTTATATAAGCTATCAGCAGCGTTCTTACCGGGATTCCATGCCTGTCGTACCAGTGCTGCAGGAACTCTGCCTTAAGTTTTGCCATATCAACATTTGACGGACACTCCGACTTACAGCCTTTACATGAGAGACACAGGTCGAGGATCTCATATATTTCCTTATGGTTCCATGGATCGACATTCGCCTTACCAAGAAACTCCCTCATAATGTTTGCCCTTGCCCTTGTGCAATCCTTCTCTTCTCCGGTAGCCATAAAAGAAGGACACATAGTACCACCGATCAATGATGATTTACGGCAATCGCCTGACCCATTGCATTTTTCAGCTGCCCTCAGCACGCCGGCAGTCGGGGAGAAATCAAAAATAGATGCTATTTCAGGGACCTTAATACCCGGTATATACCTCAGCGATGTGTTCATCGGGGGAGTGTCGGTGATTTTTCCGGGATTGAGGATGTTATCAGGATCCCAGCATTTCTTTATTTCCTTCAGAAGGTTATAGTTATGTGCACCGATAATAATCGGAATGAACTCACCTCTCAGCCTTCCGTCTCCATGTTCACCGCTCATCGATCCTCTGAATCTTTTTACCAGCCTGGCAGTTTCAATCCCCAGTGTCCTGAAGAGTTCCACATCGGCAGGATCTTTCAGGTTAAGCACAGGCCTCAGGTGCAGCTCTCCCGAGCCAATATGTGCATGGTAAACAGCTTCCTTTCCCCTGACAGATAATATTTTCTCAAATTCCTCGATATAGCGGGGCAGATCGCCCACTTTAACAGCGGTATCCTCTATAAGCGATACCGGCTTGGCATCTCCTTTCATATTGGCCAGCACCCCAAGCCCGGCTTTCCGCAGCTCCCATACTTTCGATATATCTTTCCCTTTTATTACCGGAAAGGCATATCCGAAGCCTGCTTTTTTAAGATCATCAACCATAGCAGCGGAGACTGAGTCAATATCCTCCGGCTTTTCCCTCACAAATTCAACAATCAGGACTGCACCCGGTTTTCCTGAAATGAAAAATCTGTTTTTTCTCTGTCCTATGTTGTTCTCAGTGAGTTCAAGGATCCTGTTATCCATCATTTCAACAGCAGACGGATTATACTTCAATGCAATGAGGTTCGCTTCGAAAGCTTCATTCCTCTGGTTCAGATGAACGCAGACGAGAGCTTTATTTGGAGGGGGCAGATTGACCAGGTTCAGTTTTATTTCGGTGATAACAGCCAGTGTTCCCTCCGAACCTGCAAGCAGATTGCAGAAGTTAAACAGCCTGCCGGATTTTTCATCAAAAACCGATGTGTCAAGCAGCAGGTCCAGAGCATAGCCGGTGTTCCTTCTGGGGATATCCCTGTCGGGAAATTCATTTCTTATGGAGTCACTGTTGAGCTTATCGCAAAGAATCTCCCGGGTCTTACGGTAGATTTCACCTTCCAGGTTTGGAAGAAGGCATTTTTTACTGAAAGCTGATTTGTCAACAGGACAAAAAACTGCTTCACTGCCGTCACTCAGCAGAGTTTTCAGTTCAATGGTATGATCCCTTGTAGAGCCATATACTATTGAATGTGAACCGCATGCATTATTGCCCACCATGCCGCCGAGATTGCACCTGTTAGATGTTGATGTCTCAGGACCAAAGAACAAACCGGCTTCTTTCAGCTGCATATTCAGTTCATCGAGTACTACACCCGGTTCCACTCTTACCCATTTTTCATCTTTATTAATTTCGAGTATCCTTTTCATATACCTCGAAATATCAACGATAATTCCTGAACTGACTACCTGCCCTGCAAGAGATGTCCCGGCTGCCCTGACTGTTACACTGGTCTTTTCCTTCCTGGCAAATTCCAGTACTTTTTTTATATCAGATGCTCCTCCCGGCCAGACAACTGCAATGGGCGACTCCCTGTAAACAGAAGCATCCGTGGAATAGATGGTGCGGGTTATTGTATCGTATCTCAGGTCACCTTCAAGGGTAATCCGGAGAGTCTCAAGCCTGCTGTTAATAGTGTCGGTTTCCATGCTTTGTTGTCGAACTGCAAAATTAAATTTATTACCGAAAATATTCATGCAGAACAGGGTTGCTAATTCGAACTTTTTTTTCGTACATTTAGAAAATAATGTCGAATTCTTTAACGTGCTGAGAAACAATGGAATTATTGGATACCATCAAGTTGAATGCCAGGAAACACAATATGAGAATTGTTCTTCCTGAAGGTTATGAAGAGCGAACAATCAGGGCTGCAGATATCGCGCTCGACGAACAGCTGGCACAGATTATCTTAATCGGCGATCCTTCTGAAATTAAATCTCATTCAGCAAAGCTTGGATTAAAGAATATTGACAAAGCTATGATAGTCAATCCGAAGTCGCATCAGAAGAAAGATCATTATATCGATATGATGGTCGAATTGCGCAAAGCCAAAGGAATGACGAAAGAGGAAGCGGCCGGATTAATTGAGGATCCTCTTTATCTCGGGGTGCTTATGATCAAGAACGGAGATGCTGATGGTGAGGTTTCCGGAGCAGATCACGCAACAGGAGACGTACTTCGTCCAGCCTTTCACTATGTAAAGACTGCCCCCGGAATTTCAGTTGTCTCAGGGGCATTTATTATGATACTTCCCGACAGAAGTTTTGGAGAAAATGGCGTCATTATTTTTGCTGACGGGGCTGTGCATCCCGATCCGACAGATAAGGAACTGGCGGAGATCGCTGTGGCAACGTCCCATACTGCAAGAGCGATAGCAGGATTTGAACCAAGAATTGCCATGCTGAGCTTTTCCACAAAGGGAAGCGCAAAGCACGAGCTGGTAGACAAGGTAGTAAATGCAACGAAGATTGCCAAAGAAATGGCACCGGAACTTATGATTGACGGTGAACTTCAGGGAGATGCTGCACTTGTAGAGGCTATCGGACAGAAAAAAGCACCTGGCAGCAAAATTGCAGGAAAGGCAAATGTGCTTATTTTTCCGAATCTCGATTGCGGAAATATTGCATATAAGCTTGTACAACGCCTTGCACATGCTGAAGCAATAGGCCCGATTCTCCAGGGTATGGCCGCACCCATAAATGACCTCTCAAGAGGTTGTTCGGTCAACGACATAGTCTGCATGATCGCAATAACCGCCAACCAGGCGGCCGGAAAGAATAAATAGTTATTTCAGATAAAACATTTTCTACAATGATCATACTCGTTTTAAACTGCGGAAGCTCTTCAATAAAGTACCAGATATTTAAGTTTTCAAACGGATGCGAAATGCTCGCCAAAGGGCTTCTGGAACGTATCGGTTTGGATGAGGCTATTCTGACACATAAACCTACCAACGGAGAAACCTACAAGGTGATTAGGGATATACCAGACCATACTACAGGGATCAATATCGCTATGGATGTTCTCTGTGATCCGAAAGTAGGCGTTATAAAAAATATCAAAGAGATCAAGGCTGTCGGCCACAGAGTTGTGAACGGAGGTGAAAACTTTAAAGAGAGCGTTTTGATCGACGACGATGTCAAAAGGGACGTTGAAGCCTGCATCGAGCTGGCGCCTCTCCACAATCCGGCAAATCTTAAGGGTATTTTATCAATAGAGAAGCTTATTCCGGGAGTACCGCAGGTTGCAGTCTTTGACACTTCGTTCCATCAGACAATGCCGGACTATGCATATATGTACGCACTTCCTTATGAATACTATGAAAAGTACCGTATCAGGAAGTATGGTTACCATGGTACCAGT
>JADDYF010000227.1 GCA_015712185.1 Bacteroidales bacterium | reverse complement strand
CCTGGGACTGACCTATAATATCGATTATGTCAGTTTCTCCGACAGGTCTGTGAAATTCACCAATCAGATCGTAGGACTGAAAGGGCTGCTTACCCTCACCACGAAAACATCCCTTTCCGCCTTCATACAGTATAACACAGCTGTCGATAAGATCTATTCAAATTTCAGGTTCAGATATAATCCTCAGGAAGGCAGTGATTTTTATCTTGTTTATGATGAAGGTCTGAATACCCGGCTGTCGAGAGAGATTCCACATCTCCCTTTCTCTTCAGGCAGAACAGTCCTTTTAAAATATACTTATACCTTCAGGTTCTGAACAGATCAGCTTCGGGCCGGGCGGAAGAATGCGTAGATTGTAACAATTGTTACAAATAATATGGCTATTGCCGCAGTTATGACTATAGATCTGTAATCCTCATGCCTTTTCAGGATTATCCCTGTAAATGCCCATACAACTGACAGACCGATAAAAGGATTGGCAAGCCGGTAAATTGTTACTGCTGCAACCAATGCACCAATCGAAATCATTATTATTGTCCATGTTTCATGGGAAACACCAAATCCATTCCAGTTGTAATATACCAGCAGGGCTGTTACATTGGCAATAGCGGCAATGCAGATCCATCCCAGGTAAACTCCAAAGGCAGCTTTAATGATTCCAAAAGGCAATTCTCTGATATAAATATTGATATAAATCAGCGATACCAGTAATCCGGCCATTACAATTAATGAAGCAGGAAGTCTGCCATAATGCCAGAAGACAATCCATAAAGCATTTAAGACACATGATACTCCGAACAGCCAGCCTATATCGGAAACAGCTGACTGGTGTGAAGTTGTAAACTGGATCACACAATATACCACCAGGAGAAGATAGATTATTCCCCATATAGAAAAGGTTATACCTGCAGGAGTAAACAGGTTTGGAAATGAGTCGGAGAGTTCACCGGTGGTTTTATTATTAAGGGGAAGGGCATTGGCCAGGTAGTTCATAACCAGTGTTCCGGCAAACAAAATTACATTCAGGTACTTAATCATAATCAGGGACTTTAGTTTTCAAACACAAATATACCTAAAAGCTGCACTTGTGTCCATAGTGATATCCTCTTTTATCTTATCTTTGCATGACGAATTCAAAAAAATTCATAGACAAACCCATAAAATCCAAGTTTCATTAATTTCCGTTGAAAATAATTTTATTAATCTTCAAACTAAATTAAAATGAAAAAAGTCTTGCTTCCTTTGTCCCTTATAGCTTTTATTTTCGTCTCCTCATTATCAGTCTCAGGTCAGAAAACTGACTTATCAGGCATATGGAACCTTGACAGGCAAAAATCTGTTTTGCCTGAATATATGCCGGTCCTGGTAAAAATCACTGTAATCCTTAAGGGCGATAGTCTGTTAACACAGCGAGTCTATGCGGGTGGCGATGGAGAGGAATTTCCTTTTACTGAAAACCTTACTCTGGACGGTACTGAGAACAAGATTACAATCTTCGATATGCCAAGAAAAACAAAGGCTATCTGGTCAGAACAGAACAACACCATGAACCTGGAATCCACCACCACTTACAATGGTTCGAATGGTGCCGAAGATTTTGTTTCCAATGAGACCTGGAAGGTCGACAAAACAGCAAACACACTGACAATCAATTTCAAGAACAAAACTTCCGGAGGTGAATCTGAAGGATATTTCATTTTCACCGGTGCAGAAAAGGCAAAATAGCTACTGGCCGATCCTGGCAATATATTTTTCTGTCCTGAGAATAATTGAATTTCTCAGGATTGCAGGAGTTGCAAATATCTGGTCATTCAGCTGGTTCCTTGCAACAATCTCAAGTTGTTTCCCCGGTTTGATTATCAGACCTTCACCCTTTACAGAAAAGAAATAAATATTCCCGGCAGCGTAAACGGGTGAGGAATTGAAATTTGCCTGCAGGTGTGTTGACCATACATCGCTACCCGAAGATGCATCTATGCAGAGAAGATTGTTCTTGGTATCAACTGTATATATCAATCCGTCTTTTATCACTGGGGTAAGAAGCTGCATTGGCTCCACACGCTTTTTCCAGAGGACATTCGATGCAGTAATATCGCCCTTGCCGTCAGGATTAACTGCCAGTATCTCAGAAAATTCTGATCTGTCCTTATCGACCATGAATCCGGTATAGAAATATACAATACCATTTTCAGTAAATGGCATTGAGACGGTCGATTCGGCTCCCCGAATAACGTTCCATATCTCCTGTCCTGTCGAAGGATCATACGCGTTGCAGACAGCTGATCCGTTTGATATCAACAGATCACGACCTTTTACATTGATTATCACAGGTGTAACATACGATTTCTTACCAATCTCCGAAAGAGGCCTGTATGGTTCTTCCGGACGATCTGTTTTCCAGACCGTTTTGCCGGTTGCCTTGTCAAGCGCTGTGATAAACCTGACATCAGTTCCTTCATAATGGAGTATAAGCAGGTTTTTATAGATTACCGGGGAAGATGCCGGCCCCTGGACATGCCTGCATTTAAGATCCATCCTTGTCCATACTATTGATCCGTCCGACGTATTGATACATGAAGTTCCCAGACTTCCAAAGTGCACATATACAAAATTCTTTTCAATACATGGTGTTGGTGTGGCATAGGAGTTGAGTGTGTGTTTCCCGGCAACATTTTCGGGAGAAAACACCTTAATATCAT
>JADDYF010000226.1 GCA_015712185.1 Bacteroidales bacterium | reverse complement strand
AAGGTTTTTTATGTTTAAATATTATATTAATTTGCGGTGAGATAATATGATATAGTAATTCTAAAATACCTCACTATGAAAAGTAATCGCCGCGATTTTCTGAAATCCGCAACATTTGCCGGTGCAGGAGCAATGACCGGAAGCCTCATTTCAGGCTGTTCATACCGGGAGACCGGATCAAGCCTTGCAGGAATACTCGAAGCAGTCAAAAAAACTCATTCTCAGAAATTTAACATGTCGGGATATGCAGCCCCGGCTCTTCCTGTTGTGCGGACAGGATTTATTGGACTTGGCGACAGAGGAAGCGGCGCCGTGGAGCGCTTATCATATATTGAAGGTGTTGAGATCAAAGCACTGGGTGATCTCCGGACTGCAGCCATTGCAGGTTCACAGAAATACCTTGCGGGTATAGGCAGACGCGCCGCTCAGGAATTTTCAGGTGATGATACAGTATGGAGAAAGCTCGCCGAGTTACCCGACATCGATTTGATTTATATCTGTACACCCTGGGTATTGCATACACAGATGGCGGTATATGCCATGGAGAACGGAAAGCATGTTGTCTGTGAAGTTCCCATTGCCCGGACCATTGATGAAGCCTGGCAGCTTGTTGAGACATCTGAAAAAACGAAAAAGCATTGCATGATGCTTGAAAACTGTTGCTATGATTTCTTTGAGCTGCTGACACTCAATATGGCGCGGCAGGGGATGTTCGGCGATATTATTCATGGCGAGGGAGCATACATACATAATCTCCTGGGAATGAATTTCGCTAAACCCCGCGACGAAAGGCAGAGTGATGGTGCCTATACAGGTATGTGGAGGCTTAAGGAGAATGCCACGCGGAACGGGAACCTTTACCCGACACATGGACTCGGGCCAATATGCCAGGTGATGAATATCAACCGCGGCGACAGGATGGAATACCTGTCGTCAGTATCGACAAACGATTTTACCATGGCATCGAGGGAAACTGAGCTCGTCGCCTCCGATCCGTACTATGCTGAATGGAAAGATTCAAAGTTCAGAGGTAACTTCAATACGACAATAATCCGGACAGCTCTTGGCAAATCCATTATGGTTCAGCACGATGTGTCTTCGGAGCAGCCGTATTCAAGGATCCACCTGCTAAAAGGAACAAAAGGCTCTGCGGTAAAATATCCAAATCAGCTTATTGCTCTTGGGGAGAGATGGCTTAAGGAAGAAGATATGGTAAATATCTGGGCTGAACATACGCCCGAAATAATAAAGAGGGTGGGAGAGATGGCTAGGAAGGTTGGCGGTCACGGCGGAATGGACTTTATCATGGACTGGCGGATGATAGATTGCCTGAGAAACGGATTACCTCTCGACCAGGATGTTTATGACGGAGCTGCATGGAGTTCAATTGCCCCGTTGAGTGAATGGTCAGTGGCAAACAGGTCACAGTCGATCGAAGTACCTGATTATACCGGTGGTTCGTGGAAAACCAACAAGCCTCACGGTATTAACCTGGAAACCGGCGGTACGACACAGGTTCTTGAGGTGAAGGAAGTTGAGGAGGTGACGCAGCTGAATGTAAAATAAAAACGGTTACCGGTGAAAAGGTCGCCGGTAGCCCCTGCCTGACTGACTGCGTCAGCAGACAGGCAGGGGAAGCCGGTAACCGGTCGCCGGTAACCCCTAATACCCCGCAGCCTGTCCGTCTTTACGTGATTCCGATGCCCCGTACCATACTTTATTCTTCTCATCCCACATTATAGCCTGGTACCCGCCGTAACCGCCAAGGTTCCACTGTATCCTGTGGCCTTTGATCATGAGCTTCTGTATCACTTCCCATCGAAAACCATCCTCGAGATTAAGAATACCCCCATCGGTCATGACTTGTCCTGTTGGCTCTGATGACCCGGTATGATACATTCGCGGAGCATCGCCGGCCTCCTGGAGATTCATCCCGAAATCGATAAGATTGACAACGATCTGTACATGTCCCTGAGGCTGCATATCTCCTCCCATAACTCCAAAGCTTATCCATGGCTTGCCGTTCCTGGTAATGAAAGCCGGAATGATCGTATGAAAAGGTCTTTTGCCGGGAGCATATACATTTGCATGTCCGGGGGCAAGACTGAACATTTCACCCCTGTCCTGTAAAATAAAACCGAGACCAGTAGGGCACATACCGGATCCCAGTCCGCGGTAATTGCTCTGGATGAGCGATACCATATTGCCATATCTGTCAGCAGTTGTCAGATAGATTGTATTTCCAGCTTCAATTATTCCAGCATCATATGTTCTCCCTGCTCTTTCAGGATCGATCAGTTTCCGGCGTTCCGCTGCATATTTCTTTGATATAAGCTGTATTACAGGAACAGAGCTGAACCGGGGGTCGGTGTAATATTTTGCCCGGTCTTCAAATGCCAGTTTCTTTGCCTCAGCGAAGAGATGCATATATTCTGCTGATCCGAATCCCATCGAGGCAATATCGTAACCTTCAAGAATGTTTAGTATCTGCAGGGCTGCAATACCCTGTCCGTTTGGCGGGAGCTCCCATACTTCAAAACCCCGGTAGTTCGTACTTACAGGCTCCACCCATTCCGAGCTGTGCCTCGCCAGATCGTCATACGAAAGAAATCCTCCCTGCTTTTTCATGAAGGCAGCAATATCTCTGGCAATGGTTCCCCTGTAGAACTCATTACGTCCGCCCTTTGCAATTTTCTCCAGAGTGTTCGCAAGCAGCGGATTCCTGAATATTTCACCCTTGGCAGGAGCTCTGCCGTTCTTCATATAGACCTCTTTTATATTAGGATAGTCCTTCAGTGCCCGTGTCCCCCTGTCGAGATAAAATGCTATCAGTTCGGTTACAGGAAATCCGTCCCTTGCATAGTTTATTGCGGGAGTAAGAATATCTCTCATTTGCAGTCGTCCGAACATTTCATGCATCTCGTACCAGCCGTCAACACATCCGGGTACCGAAACAGGAAGCGGGCCGTATGATGGTATGAACTCATAATTGTTCTCCTTGAAATATTCAAGTTTGAGCGAACGGGGTGATCTGCCGCTTGCATTCAGTCCGTAAAGCTTGTCCTTCTCAGCGCTCCAGATCAGAGCAAACAAGTCTCCCCCGATCCCGCAGCCGGTAGGCTCAACTACTCCGAGAACTGCATTTGCAGCAATTGCTGCATCAACCGCATTCCCTCCCTTTTTAAGAATATCAAGAGCTGTCTGAGTTGCCAGCGGGTGGCTGGTCGCAGCCATGCCGTTCCGTGCTATAACTTCAGACCTTGTGGCAAAATCATGGCCTGTGATCCTGTCCTGTGAAAAGCAAATAACAGGTACACTAATGCTGATAATGATTGTAAGAAGTCCTTTCATTGTTATCACATTAATAGTACAAAGGTAAAAACAAAACAATCTATTTCGACATTGCCCTGGCTTTCAGGGCGGCAGGCATTTTTTCAATTGCATATCTCAGTGATGTCCGTGGCATGGTGGCTTTTTTACTCATCACATAATCAAAAACCTCATTCAGATGCGCCTGACTTGCCACTTTCAGCATCCAACCATACCCTTTCTGAACCATATCCTCCCTGTCGGAATGAAGGATATCTGCTATTTCAAAGATCTCTTTTAGGAATTTCCCTTTCCGGGCAGGTACAATAAGTGAGACTGCTGAAGCCCTTTTCATCCACCGGTTTTCCGATTTTGCCCATCTCTTAAGCTCTTTAAGGAATGAAGGATACATTTCTATAAATGCACCGACCGTATGATTGCACAGTGTGTCGCATGCCGCCCAGTTGCTTACATATTTATCAACCCAGCTTTCGAATACCCTGAAGTCTTCCGGAGCATACTGCTTTCTGACATTATATGACCATATACAGGCTATACCTGCTTCCTCCATGAATCCCGATTTCCATAATTCCCCGCATAAGGAAAATACCTGCAATTTGCTTTTGTCGGGCAGCGCCTTATAAAATGATTTCGCGATCGAGGTCACCTGTGCTGATCTTAAGCCATATAGCTTCACATTCTCTTTAAAGAATCTTTCGCCTGATAATCTGACTTTTTCATCGGCATTGAGTTGAAGCTCCGACCTTATTTTTTTAATAGTGGTGTTCATTGTCTTATGGTATCCGGGTTTAAATCAAAGTTATAAAACATAATCACTTATTTCCGGTTTTATGCTGAAGATTATAGCCCTTTTTAATATTTTAGCATCTTATAATTAAACCAATTACAAAAGTTATGAAAGCATCATTAAAACTCTTTTCCCTGTTATTATTAGTTATCCTGACGATGTACTCGTGCAGGAATGCTAAACAGCCTGCAGCTGCAGAACCTGATGAATTTAAATACTTTGTCGATCAGTTCGAGGATATCAGGGTTCTGAAGTACAAGCTTCCGGGCTTTGAATCCCTGTCGCTTCAGCAGAAAAAATTCATATATTATCTCAGCGAAGCAGCTCTCTGGGGAAGAGATATCCTGTGGGATCAGAATTTCAAATACAACCTCCTCATAAGGAAAACGATAGAAACAATTATTAAAACATATGAGGGCGATAAGGAGACTCCCGAATACAAGTCGTTTCTTGTTTATGCAAAGAGGACCTTCTTTGCAAACGGCATCCACCATCATTATTCAAATGATAAGTTTAAACCTGGATTTTCAGAGTCATATTTTGCACAGCTCGCAAAGGGATCAGATCAGGCCGCATTACCCCTTGAAAAGGGGCAGACTGCCGATCAGCTGATAACTTTGATTTCACCGATAATATTCGATGATAAACTGTTTACCACCAGGATGGAACAGAGCGAAGGATCAGATATGGTTGCTGAATCAGCCACAAACTTTTATGAAGGAGTCACACAGAAAGAGGTTGAAAGGTTTTATTCAGCAATGATTACACCCAATGATCCGCAGCCTGTCGCAATCGGACTCAATTCAAAAGTTGTTAAGATCAATGGCAGGGTAACGGAAGAAGTCTATAAATCAGGCGGTAAATATGGTCCGGCAATCGACAGCATAATAAGATACATCGGAAAGGCAATACCTTTTGCAGAGACTGAGACACAGAAAAAGGAACTCGGCCTCCTGATAGAGTATTACAAAACAGGCGACTTAAAGAAGTGGGATGAGTATAATGTGGTGTGGGCAAAAAATACTGAACCGGAGGTGGATTATATCAACGGATTCATTGAGGTCTATGGCGATCCGCTAGGTATGAAGGCTACGTGGGAGGCAATTGTAAACTATGCTGATCTTGATGCAACAAAAAGAACACAGATCATTACAGACAATGCTCAATGGTTTGAAGATAACTCCCCTGTTCAGCCTCAATACAGGAAAGAAAAAGTGACAGGTGTGGCTGCAAAAGTCATAAATATAGCAACGCTCGGAGGAGATTGCTATCCGTCATCACCTCTGGGGATAAACCTTCCGAATTCAGATTGGATACGCAAAGAAGTCGGTTCAAAATCGGTCACCCTGGCCAATATAACTAGTGCATACGATAATGCTTCACTTGGAAGCGGATTCCTTGATGAGTTTGCAGCCAGTTCTGAGGAAGTTGCAAGGGTAAGAAAATACGGGAATATGACAGGAGCTTTGCATACTGATTTTCACGAATGTATCGGACATGCCAGTGGAAAACTTGCAGAGGGCACCGATCCCGGAGCTCTTAAGAACTATGCTTCACCACTTGAGGAAGCACGGGCAGATCTGTTCGCTCTGTACTTCCTGATGGACAGGAAAGTAATGGACCTTGGACTTCTTGCCGATGAAGATGCTCCGAAAGCGTTGTACGATTCATATATCCGCAACGGATTGCTTACACAGCTGGTAAGGATCAAACCAGGGAAGGATATTGAACAGGCTCATATGCGAGGCAGGGCTGCCATTTCACACTGGGTTTATGAAAAAGGGAAAGCCGATAATGCTGTTGAAATGTTTCAGCGTGATGAAAAGACTTACATAAGGATCAATAATTATGAAAAGGTAAGAATTCTGTTTGGAGAATTGCTGAGTGAACTGCAGAGGATCAAATCGGAAGGCGATTTCGAAGCTGGAAAGAATATTATTGAGACATATGGCGTAAAGGTAGATAATCAATTGCATACGGAAGTTCTTGAACGTTATGCGAAGCTTAATCTCGCACCATATTCAGGTTTTGTAAATCCGATGCTCATCCCGGTATATGATACAAAAGGTGGAATAACAGACATAAAGGTGGAGTATGTGGATGACTACATTTCCCAGATGCTTTACTACGGTAATAATTATAATGCCCTATGATCAAAAAGCTCTCACTGTTTCTTATTTTTCTGACCGTCTGCATTGTTTTGCAATCACAGGCAGCTGATGCGCTGAAATGGCAGAGATATGAGCTCATCTTCGAGAGCAGTGTGGTTTATGAAAATCCCGTTCAGGAGGTCAGGTTTATGGAGGTGACATTCACATCACCTTCTGGATGTATAAAAACCATAAATGCTTTCTGGGATGGCAGGGAGATATGGAAGGCAAGGTTTATGCCTGATGAAACCGGACAATGGAGCTATGAGACAAAATGTTCTGATCCAAAAAACCAGGGATTGAATGGTCAGAAGGGATCGTTCGCCTGTAAGCCAAATCCTGATCAGAAAGATATTTACAGGTATGGTCCGGTAATCAATCCTCCGGGAACATTTTACCTGACACATTCAGATGGTACTCCGTTTTTCTGGCTCGCCTGCACAGCATGGAACGGCGCCCTGAAATCCACTGATGAGGAATGGGATATTTATCTCCAACACAGGTTGAAAAATAATTACAGCGTAATCCAGTTTGTCACAACACAATGGCGGGGCTGCGATAAGAGCACTGAAGGACTTGTGGCATTTGAAGGGAGCGGCCGTATCAGGATTAATCCTGAATTTTTCAGGCTTATCGACAGGAAGATTGACAGGATCAATGAATTCGGACTCGTCGCTGCCCCGGTGGTACTGTGGGCGCTGCAGACAGGAGCAGGAAGGGAGCTGAGTCCGGGTTACCACCTGCCGGATGACCAGGCAATACTCCTGGCAAAATATATAGTGGCCCGTTACGGGGCAAACCATGTAGTATGGTTGCTTGGCGGTGACGGGAGCTATATTGGAAGCTATGAGCAAAGGTGGAAAACAATCGGAAGGGCAGTCTTCGACGGAAAGCACCAGGGGATTGTTGCACAGCATCCTCAGGGAAGATCATGGATAGGGGAGGTTTATAAGGATGAACCGTGGCTTAATATTATCGGGTACCAGAGCAGCCACAGCAACGCCGAGGGAACTGTTAACTGGATAACAAAGGGACCAATGAGCCGGATGTGGGCACAGCTTCCTCCGCGTCCCCTCATAAACCTTGAACCCAACTATGAGGAGATCAGGTTTACCATTACCGATAAGGATGTAAGGAATGCCTGCTACTGGAGCATATTTGCTACTCCTATAGCCGGCATAACTTACGGTGCCAACGGTATCTGGCCATGGCTGCGCCAGGGTGAAAAGATCCTGAACCATTCAGATGCTCCGGGCACTTCGCTGTGGAATGTGAGCATCGACTTCCCGGGATCGATTCAAATGGGTTACCTTGCACAGTTTATCAGGAAATTCAGGTGGTGGGAATTCTATCCCGCAGGCGCACTGCTCGTTGAGCAGCCGGGGGATAAGGTCTTTAATCATTTTGTTTCAGTAGTGAAGACCACAGATAATAAAACAATGCTTGCTTATTTTCCAGTGAAACTTACAGTAAAGATCAGGAAGCCTGCAGCAATATCGTATAGTGTACGTTGGTTCGATCCTTCTAAAAATGAATATCAGGGGGGATCTGCAACTGATGACGGAACTGTCCTTACAATTACTTCACCTTCTGAGAGTGATATGGTGTTGATTCTCGAGGATGCCTTGCCAAAACAAAGAATC
>JADDYF010000179.1 GCA_015712185.1 Bacteroidales bacterium | reverse complement strand
CAGCAGATCCATATCTTGATGAGGTGTCGGCTGCCGGACATGATGCATTTGATGCGTTTGTCAAGAACGAACGCAGGATAGAGACATGCTTCGAGGGAATGAGATTCTATGACCTGCGCCGCTGGACAACCGGGGATGTACCCGGCCAGGGTAACTGGGAATCGGTGATCAATCAGCCTGTTCATGGGGCTTATATTACAGAAACGGCTCCGGAAACATACACTTACGACCTGAACTGGGAAGTTGAAAAGAGGACTCTACCATCACCTTACAATCCAATCCCGTATTATGAGATCCTAAGGATGAATAAACTGATCCAGAATGTCGGATGGCCTACATGGAACTAAAAAATTAAAAGTAACGATTATGAAAAAGATATTAGCTTTTATAGTTCTTTCGGTAGCGATGGTATCATGCTACGAAGAATATCTTCTTGACTACCCCATTACCGGCATTTACTTTCCTATCCAGCAGGATGTCCGCACATTTGTTGTTGGCGAGGGTATGCAGTTTAAAGTAGGCGCCACGCTGGGAGGAGTCAGACAGAATAAGACAGACCGTAATGTCAACTTCATCCTGGATCCCGAGCTTATCACGGCTGCGCAGCTTGCCAGGATGAAGTCAGCATCACAAAACCATGTTAAAAATCCGACAGCATCAGTAACGGCGCTGGAGCTTTTACCACAGACTCATTACACTTTATCCAATAATTCTGTAATGGTGATCAAATCCGGCTGGCATACAGGGACTGTTACTGTGAAAGCAGACTCAACAGCTTACCTGAATGACTCGCTTAAGACATGCAGGACCTCAACCTATGTCCTGCCATTCTATATCACTGATGCAGATGCCGACACAATTCTCGAATCAAGGAGATCCAATGTTGTCGGTACAATTTTCGAGCATATGCTTTATGGTAATTACTGGCATGGCGGTTCAGCAAGGGTTGAACGTCCCGGAAAAGCCGATTCCACTGTTAATTATTTCACAACCATTCCAACACTGGAAAACAAGATATGGGCTCTTACAACAGTCGGACCGCAGACACTGACAATCAATTCATATTTTAATGCCACATCGGGTTCTGCTGCACAGATGCGGCTGGTTTTAAGAGGTAACAATGTATTTCTTGGTGCATTGGCTTCATCGGCGTTTACCATTGAGAACGATGGTCAGAGCACATTTAACAGATCAAAGCTGCTTCAGGACAGGCGGCTCTTCCTGAAATACAAATTCACCGATCCGGTCTCAGGGTACACTTATCACTGTACCGATACCCTGCGTTTCCGCAACAGGATCCGTGATGGTATAAATGAATGGCAGGACGAGAATCCGTCGCATTATGAGTGACCTCACCCTAGATCCCTCTCCCGGGGGAGAGGGACTGACCTCACCCTAAATCCCTCTCCCAGGGGAGAGGGACTAACCTCACCCTAAATCCCTCTCCCAGGGGAGAGGGACTTATAGGAAGATAAAGATAAAGCACCGCTGCCGGAAGGGGCGGTGTTTTTTTGTTTATGAACTCACCCCCTTGAATTCCTCCTCTCTGCCAAAAACCCCCCAACCCCCTGAAGTGCGGCTATACCCCCCAACCCCCCTAAAGGGGGGCTAATAATCGGGTGTATGGGAAAATTTATATATTTGATGATCGCTGCTTACATTAAATCAGAATGAGAACAAGGATTATTGAAAGGAATATGTTTTATGGAGCGAAGCAAAACATATTTGAGAAGGCCGGATTGTTAAGAAGAAATATGACCCTGTCTGAACTGATTCTCTGGAAGAAACTGAAGAATAGAGACATTTTTAAAGTCAAATTCAGAAGACAACATCCAATTGATATCTTCATAGTCGATTTCTATTGTCACGAATTAAAACTTGTTATAGAGGTAGATGGTGAGATACATAGTGATTATGAAACAAAAGAACATGATCAGGGAAGAACTGCTGAGCTCGAAAGATTCGGAATTACAATTTTGAGATTCTCAAATGATCAGGTCATATATAATATCGGTATAGTTATAAACAAAATCCAGAAAAGAATTAAGGAGTTAGCCCCCCTTTAGGGGGGATGGGGGGTGAGTTCGTGCATTGAAGGAAAAGGCGAGGTGTGTAATTTAGATCGAACATATAATTCAAGACCTTAATTCCGATTTCCAATAATTTAGTATCTTGTACTTAATAAATAATATCTTATAACAACCATAAAATGAGGTCTGTCACTCTCCTGTTTCTGACTTTTTTTGGTTTTTCCGTTGTATATTCACAGAAAGAACAGGTACCGGCTCAGACAAGCGGAAGGATAGAAAAGCTCATTAACTCCAACTGGACCTTTAACTACTTTCCTGAAGAAAAGGCGGATGAAGGGTATGAATCAGCTGCTTATGATGATTCAAAATGGCCGGTTGTCAGCATTCCTCATACCTGGATGACATTTGAAACGACAGGCGAGTCAGATCCGTATATAAAAAACACGAAAGAAGACGAAAATCCCTACTGGTGGACCGGCTGGGGATGGTACAGGAAGCACTTCTCGGTCAACAGCGAATTCAGCGGGAAGAAGATCTTCATTGAGTTTGAAGGTGTTCAGAAATATTGCAAGATATGGTTGAACGGGAAATACATAGGTGACCACAAGGGAGGCTACACTTCCTTTAGCTTCGACCTGACCGGATCATTAATACCAGGAAAAGACAATGTACTTGTATTAGCGGTCAACAACAGTCAAAATGACCAGTTCGGGATCCCTCCAATGACTGCGAATAAATTCAATGTCTACGGCGGTATATACCGAAGTGTTACCCTGGTTGTTAAAGACAAGCTCTATATCCCATTCCAGGGCTCTGCAGTTCAGGAGGGAGGTACATTTGTCACAACACCTTCAGTTTCTGAAAAAGAAGGTACAGTACGCATACAGACATGGATAAAGAATGATCACCCTCAGCCAAAAGAGTGTGTGCTTAATACTTATATAATAGATGGATCAGGTAAAATACTTCAGGTACTCACTTCCGGAAGCACCATAAACCCTGGGCAGCTGTATATGTTTGACCAGACATCAAAGCCTGTCAGGAATCCCCGGCTGTGGTCAGATGAAGATCCATACCTGTATAAGATAAGGTCGGAAGTAGTTGACGGGAAAATCATTACAGACAGCTATATAAGCCCTCTGGGATTCCGATGGTACCGGTGGGACTGTAAGGAGAATGCGTTCTATTTAAACGGTAAAAGAAAAACTCTGAAGTGTGCTTTACGGGTCCAGGAATACCCGTGGCTAGGTGATGCAATACCTGACTGGATAAATCAGATGGATTTCAAATTTATAGCAGAAGATCTGGATTTTAATTTCGTCCGGACCGCTTACTTTCCATGGACGAAACAAGTATACGATCTTACAGACATGTATGGAATTATCGTATGTGAGGAATCTCCCGGCATCGGGAGCAAGGAGCTTTCAGCCGAAATTACGGAAAAGCAACTTACGGAAATGATCCGGCGTGACCGCAACCATCCGTCAGTAATATTCTTGAGTGCAGGTGACGAAAAAAGCTACACTGCAACCTCAAAAACAATAAAAACAGAGGATCCCACGAGAATTCTTATAACCAGGCATCTTCCTGATTATTCGTCATCGGATTTCATTACCTCAGCAGAAGGAGCAGGATTGTGTACTGTCAATTTTAATGAGACGGTTATAGACAACAGAACACTGTATGCTTTTAGTGAAATTGCAGCAGCTTCCGACCAGGCTGCGGCTAAAGGAGAGCCGGCAAGGATCATACTTTCAGGTTCGCATAAGAAGATACCGGCAGATCGCGGTTCGGTGGTAACGCTTACGGTAAATATAGCTGATACAAAAGGGAATCTCATCTATGATGCCGGCAACAACATAAAGTGGATAGTTACCGGACCGGCAACACTCCTTGGACCGGCAGCATTTATTTCTGAAACTCACAGGAAACTGGCTCCGGATGGTTTCACATATACCGGTTTACCGGTAACAAATGTCATCAGGTCAACAGGGAAACCTGGCAATATAATTGTTACAGCACTGGCAAGCGGACTGGCATCGGATTCATATGAAATAGTAGCTGAAGAGACTGTCGCGGATAATTCTGTTATATCTGAATCTGTGCTCAGTGATGAAGGACGAAAACCTGTGGCGAAGGCAATGCCTGTATTTGAGAGGCTTGAAGACTTGCCAAGGGAAATAAGAATATCAGGAATGGAAATCAATGCCGGTGCCTCAGATAAAAAAGGTTACGAAGGATTTATCAGAAAATACATTATGGAAAATAATGCTTCTGCAGATACCTCAACTATCGAATTCAAGACTCTGATTGATCTGCTTTCACATCACCTGGTTAAAAATAACGGCCGGTTGTCAGCTGTTGATTATAATTTCAGTGTGGATCATTTCAATAACTGCCGGTTAATTGCAGGATACATAGATGCCACTAAGCTCCCGTTATTATTCAAGGAGGGTTTGAAGGAATATTATGCTGATGTTATAATACAATCGGGTGTTGAGAAAAATGCAGGAGATGAAATGAACTGGATGAACTGGATTCCGTCCGGCGGAACCGTGGTTATTTCGCAGGAAGGCACCTCCACTTCATGGCCAAAAGGAACAATAGTGTCAGCAAGTAATGAGCTGCCCGACCTTATTGCCGGGGTGTATCCGGTATTCAGAAACTACAGTGCAGAGGCAAAGGAAAGGGCTCTTACATTTATCAGCAAGGTGAATCCTTATATAATAACTGCAATTGCAGGTGAAAAAGTGAGGTATACTGCAGAAAGAGGAAAACCAATACTTATACCATTAATTAAGTTCTTTTCTGAATGAGCTTTTACAAGACCTGCTTTCTTTTACCATTATTATTCTTATGCGTTAATCCGGCATCTGCCCAGAATCCAATAGCGGAGGGTTACAGGGGAATATGGTTCACACTGGGTCAATATTCTGAATATGGAGATAAATACTCCGGTGGTCTGGGAACATATACAGCTAACCATATTCCGATTGCGATCTATGCTCCTGAGGTACGGAAAACATTTTTTGTTTACGGAGGTACTACCGAAGCAGACGAGAGGCATCTCCTGATAATGATATCCTATTATGACCATCGCACAAGGAAAGTCCCTAAACCTGTTATAGTTTATGATAAGAAAGGTATTAATGACCCTCACGATAATGCTGCATTATCGATTGACAGCGATGGATTTATATGGGTATTTGTGAGCGGACGCGGAAGGTCGAGACCTGGCTTCATTTTCAGGAGCCTGAAGCCATTCGGTATTGAAGGTTTCGAAATGATAAAAGAAGGGGAGATGACCTATCCGCAACCCTGGTGGGTGCATGGTAAGGGATTTATTTATTTGCTGACAAAATATACAGCGGGGCGGGAGTTATACTGGACTACCAGCCATGATGGCGTGACCTGGTCGCCTGACCAGAAGCTTGCCGGAATGGGCGGACATTACCAGGCAACCAATATGTTTGGGAACAAGCTGGTTTCGGTTTTCAATTATCACCCCGGTGGAAATGTCGACAAGCGAACCAACATTTATGCTGTTCAGACTACTGACATGGGTAAAACCTGGACAACCATTGCTGGCATTGTTTTAAATATTCCGCTGATCGATCCTCATAATGCTGCACTTATAAAAGATTATGAATCTGAAAAGAAGCTTGTCTATATAAACGATCTTAATTTTGACTCAGAGGGCAATCCGGTAATACTGGCAATAATAAGCAGGGACTATAAACCAGGTCCTGGCGGTGATCCGCGTGAATGGATGGTAATTCACTGGAAAAATGGGAAATGGAATTTCAATAAAGTATGCGAATCCACCCACAACTATGATATGGGGTCGATTTACACAGACGGACAAACATGGAGGATAATCGGACCGACAGAACCTGGTCCGCAGAAATACGGAACAGGCGGCGAAATTGCAGTATGGGCAGGCAAGGCTGAAGGTGTAATGTGGAAGAAACTGCGAAATATCACAGGGGAGAGCATCAGAAACCATTCATACGTAAGGCGGCCTGTAAATGCTCACAGGGATTTCTACGCGTTCTGGGCTGATGGTAATGCCGATAAGCTTTCAGAATCGCACCTTTGGTTCTCGAACAGGCACGGGAAAAAGGTATACGAACTGCCTTATATAATGAATAATGATTTTGATAAACCAGTAAGAAGTAAACCAAAAACAACAGAGAGATGAATGCAAGATTTTTTATTCTGATATTATTTATTATCAGTTTACGTATCGGATGTGCTCAGGTTCCGCAGGATGTTTATAAGAAACCACTGAATGAGGTACTGACAGACATTGAAAAGAGGTACCAGGTAAAGCTGCAGTACAGCGAAAGCCTGGTAAAAAACACAGCAGTTCTGTATCCCACATGGCGTTACAGGGTTGATATTGAACAAACCCTGAACAATATTTTGTTGCCTCTCGATCTTGTCTATGAAAAAACAGGTGAAAAAGTTTACCAGATCTCCAGGTTCAATTATTACGAGCGCCCTGTTGAGGAGGGCAGGAAACATCTGGCGCAGCTGCTGGCATCATATCCGACTCTTCAATTATGGGAAGCACGAAAAGCTGAACTCCGGAAATGTTTTTTTGAACAGCTTCAGCTTGCTCCTTTTCCGAAGAAAACACCATTTAATCCGGTTGTTACAAATACAAGGAAATATAGTGGTTACACAGTAGAGAACATTGCAATAGAAACTATTCCCGGTGTTTATCTCTGCGGATCTCTTTATAAGCCGTCGAAAGGCAGAGGTCCGTTTCCACTGGTTCTTTGTCCCTATGGTCACTTTTCGAATCCTGATACCAATCTTTACGGCCGTTATCGTCCCGATATGCAGTACCGCTGTGCGACACTTGCCCTCATGGGTGCGGCTGTATTCAGCTACGATATGTTTGCCTGGGGTGAGTCGCGGCTACAGTTTGCCAATGAACTGCACAGGACCGGACTGGCACACACAATGCAGACTCTCAACTCTATAAGAGCCATCGACTACCTGACAACCCTGCCGTTTATTGACGGCAAAAGAATTGGCATTACCGGTGCCTCGGGAGGTGCCACCCAATGCATGCTAGCCGCGGCTCTTGATGACAGGATAACCGTAAGCGTACCGGTGGTAATGGTATCTTCGTACTATTATGGGGGATGCCCATGTGAAAGCGGAATGCCGGTACAATCATGTACCGACCTCGGAACATATAATGCTGAAATAGCAGCAATGGCATCACCCCGTCCGATGCTTGTAGTGTCGGACGGAGATGACTGGACCAGACATGTACCTGAAATAGAATTCCCTTATCTTCAGAAAGTATACTCCCTCTATGGGAAACAGGACAATGTGGAGAATGTGCATCTTGCCACTGAGAAACACGATTATGGAATCTCAAAAAGAGTGGCTATGTACGATTTTCTAGCCAGGCATATGGGATTAAATATAAATGCAGTCAGAGACAAAACAGGAAAGATCGATGAGTCGAAGGTGACAGTTGAAAAATACCAGTCATTGCTCGTATTCGGTAAGGAAAGTGGTTTGCCGTCAAATGCAATCAAGGATGCGGATGCCGTCCGGGAATTGCTAAAGTCGCTGCAATAGCGGACTGATAAAGTCAGGGTCATTTAAGTTTATACAACCTGGCTGCATTGTCGTAAAGTATAATCTTCGCGATTGTTCTGGCTTCAGCTTCTGATAAATAGCCCTCCCTGATCTTGTTGCATAAAACATCTGATATTATCCGTCGGGCAATTTTCAATTCGCTGTAAATATTCTCAACGCATCTGAAGTCACCGCCGAAAGCCATTAGCTTGCTAACCGGAACTGTTTCAATCCATTCGCTCAGATATCTCTCACTGTATGTTGGCGATATCGAATAAACCCAGTTCATATCGATATGAACATTCGGGTAATTCTTTGCAAGTGTGGAAAGTTCTCCCCCGTAAGGATAACCTCCATGATATAGTACAAAATTTATATCCGGATATGCACTGAATACATTGGTCAGCAGTGTCGGATCAGAGTTACCGATAATATTGCCTTTGCCTGCCTGAAATCCGGTATGAAAGGCTACTGGTATCCTGTATTTTCCTGCCAGGTCGAGCAGCTGGTAGAACATATAATCCTGCAACGGACTGGCTTCTTTGTTTGATATGACATGACCTTCGTCACTATTTACAAGCGAACGGAAGATCTTTCTGGCAGCTTCAGTTTCGGTCTTTTCAAAACTCAATGAGCGTTTGTAAGCAATATTTATTTTGACTACTGCCATTCTTTTTTTGACTGCATCTTCAAATGCAATCCTCATGGATTTAACGAAATCTTCCAGAGTATATATTGGTTCGATCTGCATAACTGCAAGGGAATCAATCCGGAATTTTGACTTTACCGTTAACCAGCTCTCAAATCTTTTTGAATACCTGAAATAATCATCCTTTCCCACAATGTTAGATCCGTCCTGTATGACAAAATCTATACGGCATGAATCCCGAAGGATACGGTCAAACCAGTCAGTATTATATGCTTTTTTAATCCTTTCGGAAAGAGGTCCTACGGTGGAGGCATTCAGATCGGTAATACCGTAAAGATTTTTAAATGCCAGCAGAATGGTTCTGTTGAAGGAGGTGTTGAAGGAATTTTTCCAGTAAGGTTCAATTATTTTCCACTTCTGAACAGGTGTCAGAGGTTTGTTGAATAAGGTATTAAACAGGGTGTCAGGCATACCCGCAGATATAAGGTCATCATAACCGCTCTGCTGGAAGAGTAAGATGAAGTCGAGGAAGTTGGTCTGCTTAAGGTATCGCGGATCAAACAGATGTTCATGAGTGTCGATTATCCTCAATGAATCCACATATTTACTTATCCGTTGCTCATATCCCTGAAGAGGTGAAAGGACTATATTGTCCTGACCTTTTCCTGAAGAAGCGAATATGACCAGGATAACGCATGTCAATCTGAATTTCACTTTATCCATCTTGTTTTCCAGGAAGGATATTTGTCAAGAATTTCTTTCGGGGCATCGGTGTACCAGCTATATCCATTTCGTCTCTCATAACCGATCTCGTCAAGAGATTTTTTCTTTATGCCGTCGCGGTCACAGACAAAAGGTTCACTGGTTTCCAGGTCATAAAACCTTGCCCAGAGATCTCCCGCCTGCGGATCAAAGATGATTCTCCTGTCTTTCTGTCCATCGGAATTAATGAAAGTTTCCCATCTTGTATTTCTTATCCTGTGATTATCAAGCCACTCAACAGCTCCCTGAACGGACCTGATTATTTCAGGAGACGGATTTTCGATATCCATAAGGAAGTCAATAATAGCAACTGATTCTGCCCCGCTGAATGAAGGCAGTTCATATGACCGGGCTTTTGCCGGGAGTAAAGTCTTCTCATCATGCTGTGCACACCATACACCGGGTTTTCCATTAACGACAATCTGAGTCTTTAGGATGATCTCTATACCTTTATTATATGCATTCTCAATCCGATTATAATTTTCTTCGGTTGTAACAGATGCAAATAAAGGATTTCTGTCCTTTATATCCCTGATGATCCGCAGGATATTTATAATTGCATTGTCGTTGAATGTAATATGGCTGTAGTATCCTTTCCTTAGAGGGAAAAACATTGGCCATCCGCCGTTCTCAAACTGGGCATCGAGTATGAACCTGAGTCCCCTGTTAAAGGAATCCTTATATGCAGGATTAAAGGTCTTGTTATACATCCTTGCAAGGAACCTCATCTCGGTTGTTGTGGCGCTGTTGTCGAAAATTGCATCGTTCAGACCTTTATCGTCATTGATTTTCGCTTTTTCAGCTTCTGTAAGGGTTTTATGAATTGGTATATTTTTTGGCCAGCCCCCGAATTCCCTCTGGTAAAGAAGAACATTTTCCGCTATCCTGACTGATTCCTCCGACCCGTACCAGTCATCCGGCATCCTTGTGGCAACATACTGCCAGGATCGCTGGCTGACAGGTACCTGACTCTTAATATTAATTAAAGTGGATATTAATATGATCAGAACAATTATGGATTTGAGATTTGCCTTCATATCTTTTTAAACTGCAAAGGATGCAAAGTTACAGCAAAGTACCCAAAGATTTTCAGATATATTCTTTCGTTACGGATTTTGCTCAGGCTTTGAGCTCTTTGCGGTTATTATCTTTCATCAGGGTTTAAATATAATACCCCCATACTCTTTCCAGCCGGTTCCGGTGATCTTATCATAGTATTCACGTGCTGTTGCAGCATCTCCACGCCAGTTCCACTGGCCCCGCGGGACCTTTTCCTTGAATCCGTCTATTTCATCTGCAAGCGATAGCATTTCATCAAGCGCCAGTTTCATCGTCTTTTTCAGCCATTCTGTTTGAAACTTATCACCCTGAGCATATATCCTGTACCCGAAATATGCTGTGGAGACTGCTTTATACATTTTTGCTGTGATTAAAGTTCTGTAAAACAGGTTGTAAACCTGGTTATAAGAGTTGTTATCCATTACCTTATGTGCATTAGTTACCTTTTTTAAGGCTATCTCTGCCTGCTTTACCCCGTAGCTTTTTTCGGTGATAATATATTTAAGGTATGCTTCATTCATCTTCTCTTCGGGTGTCACCCATCCGTTTGACAACGCCATAGGTGCCTCAATGCTTAACGTTTCGTCAGGGGCTTTATATCTTGCAGGGGAAATATGTTCGATTATATCTGCCCAGTAATGGAATTTTTTATTCACCCCGTGTTTAACATAAACGACAGGCGGGTCGAGCCATTTCCCCGATACATGACGACCGTAGCTCGATCTATACGGATCATAATCCAACTTTGAATGGTTGGCTACATTGGTACCAAGGATGTATAATGAGGATGTAATTACATTGTATGCACGTCTGAAGGCTGGTTCAATATATCTGACGGCTTCGGCCCCGTATTTCAGCGTAATAAATTCGTCATAAATCATTTCAGCCGTAACTATCTGATCTTCAGTAAATCTTTTAAGGGTATATAACAATATTTCATTTGGTGTTCCGACCAGGTGGGTATCATTGTACCTGTCGGTGCGCGCAACGTATCCGATAACGTTCGGTCTTCTGATCAGGTCGCTCCATCGCCTTATTATATAGTCAGGCCAGGTGTTAGCTATGATCCCCTGTCCGTTGAATTCATTTGCACAATCAAACTCTATTATGGTTGGTCTGTTGATAGTCCCGGCATATTTGTCGTCAGGGTGGGTGAGGAAAAAATCGTGAGGAGTCTCCTTCATCATCAGGATTACTTCACTGTTTTTTATATGTCGTATGCAGCCAATTGTGTTCCTGTACTCTGCATCGGTGTATGCGAAGGTACGGATATAGAGTTTTTTCCCAAGTTCACTGCAGACGACCTCAGCAACTGCATCGACAACCGCAGCAAGCTTCTCGGGAGCTGTCTTAAGCTTTTCGGAATATTGATTTTCAGCCCTGGCGCCTGTTTCAATAAATGTCAGGACAAGACCGTCAGCATCAGGTACCAGACCCAGCATGGAACGGTAATCGTTTTTGAACCATTCCCAGAAATCGGGATTATCGAGATTGATCGTTCCACCCGGACCGGTTTTGAACTGACCGGGATAATATTTAAGGTTGTACAGTGCGTGATCCCAGATCACCACCTCATTTATTCCGGCTGAATGTGCAAGCGTGATCAGCTCGCTGACCTTATTTAATCTTTCCGGCTCCCTAAGCTCCTGCAGATCCATAACAAGATCGTGGGAAAGCTGAAGGTGATTAATATTATAGGAATTTGCAGCGCTGATGGTTATTATATCATCAGGAGTACTTTCGGAAAGTATGTTCCATCCACGTATATGAATTGAAGTCTGTCCTGGCGAAAAGACTGTATGAAGGACAAAAAGCAGGTTCAATAAAACAAGATTTCTGACTCTCATTATATTTCATTCTTAAAAAGGCGATGATCTGGGGTAATTGTGGGAAACAAAAAAACACCTGTTTTCACACAGATTATCGCAAATGTTAAATTTATAACAATTACCTGCAATCCGTTGCCGGGCTAGTAAAAATTCATCAGCAGAAGTTGAGCCGAAGTTAAAAATCTGTGTCATCCTGACCAGTGAAATATTTTAGTATATTTAATGAAACTTTAAAACATATCTAAATGAAAAGAAGAAATTTACTTACAATTATTTTATTAATTGCCATAACAGGTTCTATGTCAGTATCTTTATCCTCCTTCAAACCGGCAAAGAAGAAGAATATCGGTCTGCAGCTTTATTCTATCCGCGATTCAATAAGGAAGAATGTACCGGCTGCAATCGAAAAAGTTGCAAAAATGGGTTATACATTTGTTGAACCTGCCGGGTATTCTGATGGCAAGTTTTACGGTATGGATCCGGTAGCTTTTAAAGATCTCTGCAGAAAGAACGGGATGCATGTCCTTAGCTCGCATACAAGCCAGCCTCTTCCGAATGAAACAAACAGGGATAAAATTATGGCATGGTGGGATGCCTGTATCGATGCACATGTTGCCGTGGGGGCAAAATATATAGTCCAGCCTTCCATGGGTGGTGATGCATATAAAAGCCTTGAAACACTTAAAAAATACTGCGACTACTTTAATACGGTTGGAGAGAAATGCAAGGCAAAAGGTATCAGGTTTGGGTACCATAATCATGACAGAGAATTTTCGACCCAGCTTGACGGACAGGTCATGTACGATTTTATGCTTCAGAATACTGACCCGGAGAAGGTATTTTTCCAATTAGATCTGTACTGGTGTGTTGTAGGGAAGAAGAATCCTGTTGATTATTTTAAGAAATACCCGCGCCGTTTTATATTATGGCATATTAAAGACGAGAAGGAGATAGGCGCCAGCGGGATGATGGATTTTGCTTCCATGTGGGCTGCAAGAAAAGTATCCGGGATGAAATACGGAATCGTCGAAGTTGAAAGATATAGTTATGACCAGTTTACCAGCTGCCAGAAAAGCATTGAATTTCTGAATGCGGCTGAGTATGTGAAAATGCGGAAATAATAGTTCCCACTGTAAACCTTGGTGTTATTTTAGAAATAAGAAGGTTGAGTAAAAAACAGCGGATTCCTCGCTAATGCCCGGGTAAGAATTAGAAGGGCAGGTGATATGAATAAGGGATTCCTCGCTGACGCTCGGAATGACAGGGCGAATATGTGGGGGTGATCAGCGGCGATTCGCAGTACGAATCGCCGCTGATCTTTTTCCCAAAAAAAGAAGAGGTATTATTCCGTACAGAAACATTTTTAATTACTTTTATTCTTGATTCCGGGTAGGCTAAACCATATGGTCATATTTAAATCGGACCAGCAAAATTTAAAAATATGATAAAGACAATGTTAAGATTGCTGTTGCTGACTGTATTTATTATCAGTTGCACCAGCCGGTATTATTCAGAGGAAGATTATTCATCGGTCCTTAAAATAGATTCCCATATACATATTGAAAGCAGTGACGAAGTATTTGAGAGCCAGGCTGCAGCAGATAACTTTATGCTGATAACCCTAAATGTAGACCACAGCGATTCAGCGGAGATCAGAGAACAGTTTAATTATTCTGTTTTATCAGTACAGAAACACCCGGGTAAGGTTTTCTTTGGTCCGACATTCCTGTTTGACACTGCCGGATGGGGTACAGAAACATGGAGTGACAAAATTATACATCAGCTCGATAAAGACATTGCAGCAGGAGCAATAACGGTAAAGATCTGGAAGAATATCGGTATGACTGTCCGCGACAGGAATGGCCAATTCATCATGGTTGACGACCCGCGTCTTGATCTGGTATTTAACTTTATAAAATCCAGGGGGATAGCAGTTACGGGTCATCTTGGTGAGCCGCGCAACTGCTGGCTTCCTCTCGACCAGATGACTGTAAGCAGCGACAGCAGCTATTTTGCGCGCAACCCGCAGTACCATATGTTCCTTCATCCTGAATATCCGTCATATGAAGACCAGGTAAATGCACGCGATAATCTGCTGAAAAAACATCCTGATCTTACCTTCATCGGCTGCCACCTTGGAAGCCTTGAATGGAATGTTGACTCACTGGCATTAAGACTTGACAGGTACCCGAATATGGCTGTTGATATTTCAGCAAGGACCTGCCATCTTCAGTACCAGTCTGCAAAAGACCGCAAAAGGATCCGCGAATTTATCATCAAATACCAGGACAGGCTGCTTTATGGAACAGATATCGGTTACACCGGAAGCAGGAATCCTGAACCATTCAAAAAACGGATACATGATACATGGATGGATGACTGGAAATACTTCGTAACTGATGACGAAATGACATCCGATAAGTTCAGGGGAACATTTACAGGATTAAAGCTGCCCGGGTCGGTAGTGGACAAGATATATACTGAAAACGCGATCAGGTGGTACAAACTGAAGATCTGAGATATTGAAGTAAGAATGAAGAACAATCGAAATAAGAACAGTGAAGTTTAATTATGTCCGCAAGGAAACTGGTAAAAATGAATAAAACTGAATCAGTTATAACCTGGTTGTCAGACTTGAAGCATCCGGCAAAATATTTAAGTGTATTTTTTATTATTCTGATACTTGCATTTAAGCAGAGTCATTGTCAGAATGTATTGGAATCGAAAACGGATGAATATCATCTGTTTCATCAATGGGCTCCAACCCCGCCAATGGGATGGAACAGCTGGGACTGTTTTGGTCCGACAGTAACAGAAGAAGAAGTAAAGGCCAATGCCGATTATATGGCCAGATATCTGAAGAAATCCGGCTGGCAGTATATTGTTGTGGATATCAGATGGTATGTTGAAAATGACAAGGCCGGAGGGTATAATCAGAAAGATCCGGTTTTTGTCATGGATGAATTTGGGCGCCTGACACCTGCTGTCAACCGTTTTCCTTCAGCAGCCGGCGGTAAAGGATTCAAGCCCCTGGCTGATTATATTCACAGCAAGGGATTGAGGTTCGGAATACATATTATGAGGGGCATACCTGTATTGGCTGTCAAGAAAAACACACCAATCACAGGGAGCAGTGCACGGGCACAGGATATATATTCCGCAGAGAACCAGTGCAGGTGGCTCAGGGATATGTATACTATTGTTGCCGGCAAGCAGGGAGCCCAGGAATATTATAATTCATTGTCTCAGCTGTATGCTTCATGGGATGTCGATTTTATTAAAGTCGACGATATTTCGGGTCGTCTCGATGAGATAGCAATGGTCAGAAAAGCCATTGATAATTGTGGCAGGCCGATAATCCTCAGTCTTTCACCAGGCGGAAACAGGATCGAACACGCCGAATTCCTCAGGAATAATGCCAATATGTGGCGTACCACCGATGATTTCTGGGACAACTGGCCTGATCTTAAGAATGAATTTGAAGTTTGTCATAAGTGGTCATCGTCGGGCGGAAAAGGATATTATCCCGATGCTGATATGCTTCCTCTTGGAAGGATAGGCATCAGGGCTGAAAGAGGCCAGCCCCGGAATTCAGGTTTTACCAGGGATGAACAGTATACCTTAATGACACTTTTCGCAATCTTCCGTTCACCTTTGATGTTCGGCGGTAATCTTCCCGATAATGATGAGTTTACACTTTCGCTGATCACAAACAAAAATATCCTGAAAGTAAATCAGAACAGCATTAACAACCGGCAGCTTTTCAGGGATAATGACGTGATTATCTGGACAGCGGATGATCCTGAGAAGGGCTATAAATATGTCGCATTTTTCAATGCGTCGGAACAGCCACAGGCTGAAGTTTCAGTGAAATTTGAACAGATGGGGCTGCCAGGGATCCACAGGGTAAAAGATCTGTGGACCGGCAAAAACCTGGGGAAATTTAATGGTATATTCACAAGATCAATAAACAGCCACGGAGCAGGACTTTACAAAATATACTGAACTCATTCATCAATTTGACAGAAATTCTTAATAATTCATAAACTTTTCAATTATGCGAGGTACTAATGTGATACTGGCTGTTTTCAACACTATTCTGGCGCTTTTACTATCTGTACCAATATCTGCACAGCAGGGTAGACTCCCCATAGCTGACGGACCTTACAAACCGTCTGATGAATCTTTATCCCAGTACCGGTACCCGGAATGGTTCCGGGATGCAAAATTCGGTATCTGGTCACACTGGGGTCCCCAGGCTGTGCCCAGGCAGGGTGACTGGTATGCAAGAAGACTCTACCTCGAAAAGGATCCGGCATACAAATATCATAATGAGCATTACGGCCATCCTTCACTATTTGGCTACAAGGACATTATACCACTGTGGAAAGCAGAAAAATGGGATCCCGACAAGCTTATGGCCCTGTATAAAAAAGCAGGTGCGAAGTATTTTGTCAGCATGGGGACACATCACGATAATTTTTTCCTGTGGGATTCAAGGATTCATAAATGGAATGCAGTAAATATGGGTCCGGGGAAGGATGTAGTTGCTTTGTGGCAGACGGCTGCAAAGAAACAGGGTCTCAGGTTCGGAGTGTCCGAACATCTTGGAGCCAGCTATACCTGGTTCCAGGCAGCCCATGGATCAGATACACAGGGCCCCAGGAAAGGTATTCCTTACGATGGTGCTGATCCGCGATATTACGACCTCTACCATGCACCAACTACTCCCGATGACAAGGAATGGCTCACAAACAATCTGGTCTTCCAGGTTGAATGGTTCAGCAGTATAAAAGAACTAATTGACAACTATCATCCCGACCTTCTGTATTCAGACAGCAGGATGCCTTTTGAAAATATCGGCCGGAGCCTGATCGCCCATTACTATAATCAGGATATTGCAAGAAACAACGGTCAGCTTACAGTGGTATACACATGCAAGCAATCCTCAGAAGGAAAATGGGCTGAAGATGTTGAACGCGGAGTGAAAGACACACTTAATCCCTTTCCATGGCAGACAGATACATCAATAGGCGACTGGTATTACAGGACAGGCCAGAGATATAAGACCGCGAACGAGGTGATCCAGATGCTTGTGGATATAGTAAGCAAGAATGGCAATCTTTTGATCAATGTAGTGCAGACACCGGAAGGGGACCTTGAGCCTGACATGCTGCAGATACTCGAAGAAATCGGTTTATGGACAGCTGCTAACGGCGAAGGAATTTATGGCACACATCCATGGAAGATCTTTGGTGAAAAATCGGATGAAGCCAAAGCTGTAAAACCCGGCAGGTTCAACGAAAACTATAAATTCAATTC
>JADDYF010000144.1 GCA_015712185.1 Bacteroidales bacterium | reverse complement strand
AGATTTTATAAAGATTCTGCATATATCCCTCTATTCATATTTGACAGTGAATGTGAATATTTTTACTGAATTGTAATTCTTACAGGCCACCCGATCCAATCCCGGGCAAAGCTACTGTTTTATTTTATGAGGAGACTCCTCAGAATCGACTCTAAAACAGATAAATTCATCATCGCCACTGGGATGTTTCATCCTATGACGCAGTAATTGTTTAATGATTTCCGGATTTTAATAAAATCTTTATACACAATAGATTAATCCTAATGAAATCCTTATAGATTCTGGCGCAATTTTGTATTGTTATAAAACAACAGATATGAGCGCAACAATTTTACTGGTTATTACTAAATCCACAGAGACGAACAATAATGTGGGGTATATCATAGCAGGAATAATTGCACTGTTTATTCTGGGTTATCTTATATACACTCTTTTTAAACCGGAGAAACTGTAAAAGATGACGAAAAAATGGAATGTTTTCTATTGATATTGGAGCTTTTCGGCGGTTTAGTCGTGCTCTTCGGATTTGGATACCTGATCAGCCGTTTATTCAAATTATACAAATATTATAAATAATCCGGCTGTGACTGTACAAGATTTCATACAGATAATACTGTTCCTGGGTATACTGACTATTCTTACACCTGTGCTTGGCAACTACATGTATAAGATATTTACCGGGAGAAGGCATTTCATGGTTACTGTTTTAGGCTGGCCGGAAAAGCTAATTTACCGTCTCACCGGCATTGATCCTTATGAGGAAACCAACTGGCGGGTATATACTTTCAATTTAATAATGTTTAATCTGGTCGGATTGCTTCTTTTATTCGCCATCCAACTGTTACAATCAAAGCTACCGCTGAATCCTGCCGGTCTTCCCAACGTGCCCTGGCATTCTGCATTTAATACAGCTGTAAGTTTCATGACCAATACTAACTGGCAGGGATATGCCGGGGAGACAACACTAAGCTACCTGGTGCAGATGACAGGCCTCACGGTTCAGAACTACGTGAGTGCTGCGACCGGGATAGCGGTCCTGCTGGCTCTTATCAGAGGTATCAGCCGAAGGTCCACGGATATGCTTGGTAATTTCTGGACCGACCTGATCCGATCAATATTATATATCCTTCTTCCGCTTTCAATATTACTGGCTTGCATATTAGCGGGTCAGGGTGTTGTGCAAAATTTTAAGGAATATGAAACGATTCACACGCTTGAAGGTGCCGGGCAGGTGTTGCCAATGGGGCCCGCAGCTTCACAGATTGCAATTAAGCAGTTAGGCACGAACGGTGGAGGATTTTTTAATGCCAACAGTTCACATCCGTATGAGAATCCGACACCATTAACGAATTTTCTTGAATTACTGGCCATATTATTAATACCGGCTGCTTTGACTTACACTTTCGGCAAAATGGTTGGTTCCACCCGGCAAGGCTGGACAATCTTTATTGTAATGCTCATTTTATTTATCTCGGGATTAGCAATTTCCTTGTTTTCCGAATATTCTGCCCACACAATTTTCGGTAATATACCATTAATGGAAGGCAAGGAGACCAGGGTTGGGATAACAAGCAGTGTTCTATGGTCCATTTCAACTACATCCGCATCGAATGGCTCAGTTAATGCTATGCTGGATAGCTTTTCACCAATTTCCGGTATGCTGGCGATGATAAATATAATGCTTGGCGAGGTAATATTTGGAGGTGTAGGCGCTGGATTATACGGTATGGTTATTTTTATTATTCTGACGGTCTTTATTGCCGGGCTTATGGTTGGCCGCACACCGGAATACCTTGGGAAGAAAATAGAATCATTTGAAGTCAAAATGGCAATCGTGGCAATCCTGGTCCCAAACATGGTTATTCAGATCTTTTCCGCATTTGCATCAATTAGCGTCCCCGGTATATCAAGCCTCAATAATGCAGGGCCCCATGGACTATCTGAAATACTATATGCTTATAGTTCTGCGGCAGGAAACAACGGCAGCGCTTTTGCCGGCCTGAATGCAAATACCCTGTTTTATAACCTGACCCTGGGTCTTGGGATGCTGGCAGGTCGTTTTGGAGTTATTATCCCGGTTCTGGCAATCGCCGGAACTATGGCAAAGAAGAAAATAACACCTGAATCGTCAGGTACCTTTCGGACAGATAACTGGCTTTTTGTCTGTTTACTGATTGCAGTGATTATTATAATAGGAGGATTAGCACATTTCCCTGCATTATCTCTGGGACCGATTGTTGAACATCTGCTGATGAATAACGGGATGACATTTTAATATTTTCGTGAAGTGAATACAAGACGCAATAAGAATCTATTTAGTAAAAAAGTACTGTTAGATGCTGCAAAAGGCAGCTTTATCAAGTTAAATCCCGTACTGTTAGTCAGGAATCCCGTAATTTTTGTTGTTGCTGTCGGTTCCGTCATGACTGGTATTATTGTAATTGCCGAGACTATAAGAGGCGAATTCTCATCTTTCAATCTGCAGATTGCTGTCTGGCTTTGGTTTACGGTGTTGTTTTCGAATTTTTCTGAAGCTCTCGCAGAAGGCAGGGGTAAAGCCCAGGCTGAGAGTTTACGTAAAAGCCGCATACAGGTGATGGCCAGGAAAATAGCAGATAAACATGAAAAAAGAGTTTTTGCTACTGACCTTAAGAAAGGCGACATAGTTATATGCGAAGCCGGAGATATTATCCCTGCCGATGGAGAAGTAATTGATGGTATTGCCACTGTTGATGAATCGTCGATCACCGGAGAATCAGCCCCGGTAATAAGAGAAAACGGTGGAGACCGCAGTGCGGTGACAGGAGGAACAAGAGTAATTAGCGACAGGATTTTAATACAAATTACTTCAGAACCTGGAAATACTTTTGTTGACCGTATTATTTCTCTTATCGAAGGAGCAAAACGCCAGAAAACTCCCAACGAAATAGCACTCACCATCCTGCTTTCAGGCTTATCAGCTATTTTTCTTCTGGTAGTGGTTACTTTTCCGGCATTATTCAGCTACAGTCTTTCTGAATCGGGACTGGCATTGACTGAGAATCTGTCAATTCCAGTTTTAATTGCTTTGCTGGTCTGCCTTATTCCCACCACTATTGGCGGATTGTTAAGTGCAATTGGAATAAGTGGGATGGACCGGCTTATCCAGAAGAATGTGATCGCAACCAGTGGTCGGGCAGTTGAAGCTGCTGGTGATGTGGATGTACTTTTACTCGACAAGACCGGAACGATCACCCTGGGGAATAGAATGGCAACTGAATTTATCCCGCTTGATGGTATTAAAGTCGAGGAACTTGCAGATGCCGCACAATTATCGTCGTTATCAGATGAGACGCCGGAAGGGCGTTCAATTGTGATCCTGGCAAAAGAGAAATTCGGGATAAGAGCTAGAAATGTTCACCAGCTAAACGCCACGTTTATTCCCTTTTCCGCCCAGTCAAGAATGAGTGGTGTGGATTTTAAAACCAGTGACGGTTTATCACACAGAATTCGTAAAGGATCGTCAGAAGCTATTCAAACCTTTGTTCAAAATAATAACGGATTTTATCCGCAAAACATTAAAGATATCACTGCCGGTATCGCCCGACAGGGAGCAACTCCTCTGGTTGTGGCTGATAACCAAAGGATTCTCGGAGTTGTTCATCTTAAAGATATCATTAAAGGAGGGATCAAACAAAGATTCGCGGAATTGAGAAAGATGGGTATTAAGACAATTATGATCACTGGTGATAATCATATTACTGCAGCCGCTATTGCTGCGGAAGCGGGAGTAGATGATTTTATGGCTGAAACAAAACCTGAAGACAAACTGCGTCGTATCAGGGAAGAACAGGCCAACGGTCATCTGGTAGGCATGATAGGTGATGGCACAAATGATGCACCGGCACTTGCACAGGCCGATATCGGAATTGCAATGAACACAGGTACTCAGGCTGCTCGTGAAGCAGGAAATATGGTCGATCTTGACAGTAATCCGACTAAACTTATTGATGTTGTTAAGGTTGGGAAGCAGCTGCTTATGACACGGGGAGCTCTTACTACTTTCAGCATTTCCAACGATGTGGCGAAGTACTTTGCAATCATTCCGGCAGTTTCAGTTCCGCTTTATTCAGGAACGTCAGGAATCGGACCCCTTTCGGTTTTGAATATCATGAACCTCAGTTCCCCTCAAAATGCCATTCTGAGTGCAATAATCTTTAATGCTTTAATTATCATATTATTAATACCTCTGGCGCTGACCGGAATACGTTATAAACCTGTTTCAGCTAATGTTGCCCTTGCACGAAACCTATTTATCTTCGGACTTGGTGGTATTATTGCCCCTTTCATTGGGATCAAAATAATAGATCTTATAATCAATCTTTAGACCATCACAGGAATGAAATCCTTGCTGAGAACAGTTATTATATTCCTTATTCTGACTATCCTGACAGGAATAATTTACCCTCTTCTTGTAACCGGAATTGTGCAGCTCCTGTTTCCGGAAAAGGCAAATGGCAGCTTAATCGTTAAAGGCAATAAGATATGTGGAAGTGAACTTATTGGACAGCAATTCGATAGTCTTGCGTATTTTTCCTCCAGACCTTCTTCAGTTTTATATAATCCTCTGCCGTCAGGCGGTTCGAATTATGGATTAACCAATCGAAAGCTTGTAAATCTGGTAACTGAACGTAAAAACAAATTCATCGTCTCCAATTATTTAGACACTCTCACAGTGATCCCCTCCGAGATGCTGTTTGCATCAGCATCCGGCCTTGATCCGCATATCTCACCTGAAGCTGCTCTTTTACAGGTAAAAAGGATTGTGAAATATCGCGGATTTTCACCGGAGCAACGGGATAAATTGTCCGATCTTATAAAAAAACTGACCGAAGAGCCTCAGTTTCATTTGTTGGGACAGGCGAGGATTAATGTTTTTCTTTTAAATTTAAGTCTCGATACAATAAAATGAATATTTCGGATGAAAACCGGCCCAATCCTGATGAAATACTTGCTTCAATAAAAAAGGAGGAAGAGCTCGATAAACGGGGAAAACTAAAAATATTTTTTGGTATGTGTGCCGGGGTTGGTAAAACATATTCGATGCTCCGCATTGCCTTAGCGGACAAAGCCAAAGGTCTTGACATAGTAATTGGATTCGTCGAGTCACATAACAGGAAAGAGATACTTGGTCTTATTGAAGGATTAGAACTTATTCCACGAAAAGAAATTTTATATAAAGGAACAACTTTACAGGAAATGGACCTGGATTCCATTATTGCCCGTAAGCCTCAGATTGTTCTTGTTGATGAACTGGCACATACCAATATTCCCGGATCGAGGCACATGAAACGGTTTCAGGATGTCCAGGAAATCCTCGATAACGGAATAAATGTTTATACTACATTAAACGTACAGCATCTTGAGAGTCGCAGTGATATAGTCTCACAGATAACAGGTGTTATAATCAGAGAAACTCTTCCTGATGAGATTTTTGAGACTGCCGAAGATATTGAACTTGTGGATATTACGCCCGATGAGCTGCTTGAAAGATTTGCAGAAGGAAAGATATATACTCCTGAACTTTCGAAAGAAGCTGTTCTTAACTTTTTCAGAAAAGGTAATATTACAGCCCTGCGCGAGATGTCTTTAAGAATTGTAGCTGACAGGGTTGACAGGCAGCTTAAAATCTACATGCAGAAGAAACGCATACCCGGACCATGGAAATCGGGCTTGCACCTTCTGGCAGTTATTGGTCCAAGCCCTCATTCAGCAAGGTTGATCCGGTGGGCTAAGAACCTTTCCTATACGATGGGAGCAAGCCTGGCTGCATTACACGTTGAAACCACAAAACCTCTTAATGCTGATCAAAATACACAACTCAGCAAAAATCTTAATCTTGCAAGGCAACTTGGAGCGGAAGTTATTACCGCATCGGGTAACGATATTGTTAAAGCCATTCTGAATGTTGCCCGTAAGGAGAATATTACTCATATTATCATTGGAAAACCAAGACACAGGAATATCTTTTCACTTTTCACTCTTGGGAGCTTTGTTCAGAAACTTATCAGGTACAGTGGGAATATAGATGTTTACGTTTTAGGATCAGATATTGCCAGCGACAATCATCCATTTAAAAAACCTTTTTCATTCCCTGTTTTTACTTCTGGCGTATTGCAGTATATTCTGGCTTCAGCGGTAGTCATCATTAGCTCAGCAATTTGCTTCAGTTTTATTGAATACCTCGGATATCAATCGGTTTCATTCATTCTGCTGTTTGCGGTTTCAATACTTGCAACATTTATGGGTGTTGGTCCGATTTTGTTAGCCTCTTCTTTGAGCGCTTTTATATGGAACTTTTTCTTCATCCCCCCAAGATTTACAATCCATATTGAAAAGACAGAAGATGTATTAATGTTTGGTATGTTTTTTATTATTGCGCTGGTAAACGGAGTGTTAACAACGCGTGTAAGGCGCCAGGAGCGACTCACCAGGGACCGGGAGGAGCGTGCAAATGCA
>JADDYF010000133.1 GCA_015712185.1 Bacteroidales bacterium | reverse complement strand
GATTGAATTCACTTTTTGACCCCGATGGCTGAAATCTTAAACTCTGATACCAAACTGAACAAATAAACTGCAGGACTGTTATATGTCTTTCAGATATAGGATTTAGGTTAGTGTCTTGTGGTAAATGTTTCTTCCCCAGAAACACACAAGTAAAAAGCCCCGCTTTATGGCGGGGATTCTTTTTGATGAATAATGATTAAACGTCCGGAATTTTTTCTTATCTTTGGAAGTGGCCGGCAATTTCAGAGTTTTCTTTTGACGAATAATTGACTAACACACTTTCTTCATACAAAACTCATTGCCGGCTCTTTCTTTTTAACGAAAACCAGGCAATAATGTTCCAAATCAGAATCTAAATCACTCGCTGACAGTGAATTCTGGAGATGTTATGCCATTGATATCCAATATGTTCAGAACATATTTTTCACTTTCCTATCCGGCTTGTCACCTATTCTGAATATTAATAAACTAACAGTTTCAGGGTAAATTAGTGTACAAACCATATCAGAATTGCAGGAAAATGGCAAAGGCTTTATCTTAATTCCATTGGAAATTCCAATCAGGCATATACCCGGTCTTTAAAGAGCATTAAATATGCTTATAATAATATTACCCCTAATAAATATGGGGGTAATGTTAAATAATAGTATATTTATTTATTATTGCCCCCCCTTAAAATAGGGGTAATTATAGAAATATATATATTATTATTTGGATATACCCCTAAAAGACATTAGGTTTGCGATTTTAAATTTTAATTCAGATTTATTCCTGTATAAATGCGATTGTTAAACAAGAAGTACTATGTATTGCTGATTTTACTGATTATCAGCTGCAAAAATCTTTTTGCATCCGACGGAACTCCAATTGACTCAGGTGCCACTGCATGGATGCTGACATCAACAGCCCTCGTACTGCTGATGATTCCCGGTCTGGCAATGTTTTACGGAGGTCTTGTCAGATCAAAGAATGTGCTTGGGACCATAATGCACAGCTTTGTAGCCATGGGTATAATAAGTGTCCTGTGGGTGGTTTTGGGTTACAGTATGTGTTTCGGGAAAAATGTTCTGGGAGGATTGTTCGGCTGGGATAAGAACTATTTATTTCTTGGTGGAATTGATAAAAACATCATGGATGCGGGAATACCCGAATATGTTTTTTCGATGTTTCAGGGTAAGTTTGCGATAATCACTCCGGCACTCATAGCTGGTGCATTTGCCGAGAGGGTTTCATTTAAGACATACTGTATCTTTATTGCGCTGTGGAGTATTTTTGTTTATAATCCATTGTGTCACTGGGTTTGGGCATCTGACGGATTTCTCTTTAATCTTGGGGCTAAAGGTGCAATAGACTTTGCCGGAGGTACTGTAGTTCATATTTCTGCAGGAATAAGCGGACTGGTGGCGGTGCTCTACCTCGGTTCACGCCGGGGATATCCATACCAGGTGATCCGACCGAATAATATGGTTATTACCATGCTGGGTGCAGGACTTCTGTGGGTGGGCTGGTTCGGTTTTAATGCCGGAAGCAGCATATCAAGCGGACTTATCACCGCTCAGGCACTAACGGCAACACAGGTGGCTGCGGCAACAGGAGCTCTTACCTGGATCATAATTGAGAGCCTTCACAACGGTAAGGCAACAGCTCTTGGTTTTGCCAGCGGAATACTGGCAGGACTGGTGGCTGTCACTCCTGCTGCCGGAGTTGTGAAACCTTATGGCGCAATGGCTATTTCAATATTTGCATCGCTTGTCTGTTATAAAGCAATCCAGATAAAAAACATGCTTGGCTATGATGACAGCCTTGATGCATTCGGTATTCACGGAATGGGCGGAACAGTGGGAGCATTATTCCTTACGTTCTTTATCCGAGAATCATGGATGATGGAGGCTGCTGAGGCAGCATCGGACGGAACCTGGACAATCTGGAATCAGCTTGGCATACAATTTCTAGCTGTAATAATAGCCATAATTTTTGCCGGAGGTATGACATTCATAATAGTTTTTCTTCTGGACAAGATTGTTAAATTCAGGTCCTCCGAAGATCATGAAATGGCTGGTCTTGACCGGTCTTACCATGGAGAAAGGGGGTACGGAATGTTAAACCCGAGTTAATTTCAGATATCATACTCAAAATCAAGGCAATGAAACTTATAACCGCAATAATAAGAGAAGTACAGCTTGATAAAGTAAGAGAGGCACTGATATCCGCCGAAATTACGAGGATCACTGTAAGCCGAGTCTCTGGTCATGGTCAGCAGAGGATTGAAGAAATGTACAGGGGTCAGAGGATAGTGCCGGACCTTATTCCGAAGATCAAGATTGAAATAGCTGTTAATGACTCCTTTGTAAACATTACTGTAGAAACTATCCTGAAATCTGCCAGGTCCAATGGTGATGAAGGTCACGTGGGTGACGGAAAAATTTTTATTACTCCTCTTGAGGAGTGTATAAGGATCCGGACAGGTGAGAACGGAGGTTCAGCTATCTAACCCAAGGTTTAGTAATCCCTATTTGTATGAATTAAAGTGAACGGTTTTAACTGCCCTGCCTGAAGGATCGATCATATTTTCAAATGACGCATCCCAGGCAAGGGCTTCAGCTGTACTACAGGCAACGGATGGCACAGAAGGTACACATAAAGCTGCAGATTCAGACGGGAAGTGCTCTGTAAAAAGTGACCTGTAAAAATATTCCTCCCTGGATTTGGGAGTATTGACAGGGAATCGGTATTTTGCATTTGCCATCTGCCGGTCGCTGACCTCTTTTGCCGAAAGTGAACGAAGGGTGTCAATCCAGCTGTAACCTACTCCATCTGAAAATTGTTCCTTCTGTCGCCATGTCACCTCTGAAGGCAAATAGTCCTCAAATGCTTTTCGGAGCACCCATTTTTCGATACGGTTTTTTGACGACATCTTGTCGGCGGGATTGATCCGCATTGCTACATCAAGGAACTCCTTATCCAGAAAAGGAACACGTCCCTCCACACCCCAAGCAGCAAGTGACTTATTTGCCCTCAGGCAGTCATAAAGATGAAGCCTGGAGAGCTTTCTCACAGTCTCCTCATGGAATGCCTGAGGATCCGGAGCTTTGTGAAAGTACAGGTAACCCCCAAAAATCTCATCGGCTCCCTCTCCGGTAAGAACCATTTTTACTCCCATTGATTTTATTACCCTTGCCAGCAGATACATAGGAGTGGATGCTCTTACAGTTGTCACATCATAGGTTTCGGTCTGATAGATGACATCTCGTATTGCATCCAGACCCTCTTCAAGTGAGAAATGAATCTCATGATGTATTGTTCCAATATGCTTTGCAACTTTTCGTGATGCGGCAAGATCGGGAGAACCTTCAAGTCCGATCGCGAAGGAGTGTAACTGAGGCCACCAGGCATCAATCTTGTCGCCTGACTCTATTCTTTTTGGGGCATATTTTTTGGCTACTGCCGAGATTATCGAGGAGTCCAGTCCCCCGGACAAAAGTACGCCATAGGGTACATCTGACATCAGCTGACGGTGCACTGCGTTCTCGAGCGCCATCCTGAGATTTGCCAGGGATGTTGCATTATTTTTTACATTATCGTAATCGGTCCAGTCACGCTGGTACCATTTGCTTATTGCTCCATCCTTGCTAAACAGGTATTGACCCGGAAGAAATTCTTCGATTTGATTGCAGATACCTTCAAGGGCTTTAAGTTCTGAGGCGACAAAGAAATTACCATATTGATCCCTGCCGGTATATAGAGGAACTATTCCCATATGGTCCCTTGCGATCAGATAGAGATCTTTCTCCCTGTCGTATAATGCAAATGCAAATATCCCGTTCAGATTTTCAAGGAATGCCGGACCTTTCTCACGATACAGTGGAAGGATCACCTCGCAGTCGGAATGTGTCAGGAATTCATAGGAGGTCTCATATTCCTTACGTATCTCCAGATGATTATAAATTTCTCCGTTTACTGAGAGTATCAGGTTGCCATCCTTGCTCATCAGCGGCTGTTTGCCCGAGGCCGGATCAACAATGGAGAGTCTTTCGTGTGCAAGTATCGCTTTTTCACAGGAAAATATTCCGGACCAGTCGGGTCCCCTGTGACGAACCATTTTAGCCATTTTAAGGATTGCAGGTTTAAGCTCGATAAAATTACTTTTCAAATCAAAGGCACAGACTATTCCGCACATAGATCATTCTTTTTTATTATTCCCATATTGTACATAAACTCGGAATTCAATTCCGGACAGGCAAAAATAACAATTTTTATATTAATATTAATATTTTCAACAATAATATTTAATATATCGTTAATATATAAGTATAATTGTATTTCTAATATATATTATTAACTGATAGTCATATTTTAGTAAATATAATTAACCTGATATCTTTATCAAATAACTGCCACCCGTGTTTATAAGGACAGCTGCAACCGAGGATGTAATGGAAATGCTGAATTTTCTGGGAGATTTACCTGTAGTATACGGTAGAGTGCGGGTTGCTTTCCAATCCAGAAAATAACTATAGTGGATTGTTAATAAGTTAATAAAGTTTGGTATATATTTAGTATAAAATCTGTTAAGAATTGTATAAAAGAAGCTGTCTCAAAAGTATCTACTTTAGGTACATCTTCCTTTGTGCTCTTCGTGCTTACCTTTGTGATCCTTTGTGGTTCAATGATTTAAGCTTAACCACAAAGAACGCAAAGTGCCTCGCAAAAGGACACAAAGGAATTTTAAGACAGCCTCGAAATTCTATTCAATTCTGTTCAATATTCGCCGCAAATCCAATTGCCTCTTTGAAAGCTTACTTCAACAGTAACAGTTTCTTCGTTTGGGTTATATTCCCGAATTTTAGCTTACAGAAATATGTACCACTGGGAAGTCCCTTCGCAGTCCAGACTGCCTGGTGCACTCCCTCAGACTTGAATTCTCGCACAAGTGTTTCTACATCTTTACCTGATGCATCAAATATCGTCATTGTTACATAAACATACTCAGGTATATAGTATTTTATTAATGTCGATGTGTTGAACGGATTAGGGTAGTTATCCCCAATATATGTTCCGAAGGGTGGACTATTGTTTTCCATGTCACCGATTCCTGTTATTGTTTCGGTAAACTCAGTAAACTGGTAGGCCGCAGTAGTATAAGCATCAACCACATAATCAGGCTGTGACGGATCTCCGGTATGGTAGACGTAAATATTCTTTACATAGTACGGACCATTTACTCCGTGTCTGAAAATCGAGTCCCCCCGGAAATTAAGCTGGATTACCTGAGGTGTACCTTCTTTCAGCTTTGTTATATTCTCTGCCCATGCTATCTCTTTGTTTTGTGTGTCAATCAGTCTGGCCTTGATAATAACATATCCGCTGTCGGAAAGAACCACACCTGTATTGACCGTCAGATATTCATAAGCTCCATCTGAATTGACATCCGTTTTTGTGTCGGAATAATTTCCTGTGAGTTCGATAAGAGGATTAGCTGGTTTCTGGAAATCCGTGAACATATATGCAATCGTAGTATCGGCCGAACTAATTGCATCCAGCGAACTTCCGGCTTCATTTTGCAGGCTGACATTTTTCAGATAATAGGGTCCGTCGACACCATGGAGGTATATTGAAACGCCGTCAAAGAACAGGTCGACCATGTTATCTCCACCATAAAACTCACAGTTAACATTTGATTTCAAAATCAGGTCACCATTTTTGTCATATAAGCAGCCAATCACAGTACCGTTTCCGGCGTATACATAATCCAGCACATTAACTCCAATTCTTACTTTAAGGGAATCAAACCTGGTGTCGCTATCCTTGTCAACTCCCGATTCAGCGAAGTAGCCGTTGAAGATACCTTCTGACCTTTCAAAATCCTCATATAGGTAGGGATAAGTAGTATAAGCATCAAGGATGAAATCCCTCTCACCATCCCTGCTTATCGAAAGATATTTCAGATAATAGGGCCCGTTGGTCCGGTTCTTTGCGATAAGTTTCCCGTCAAAATCTAAGTATATGATGCCGGTACCTTCCTTCAGCGTAAACAATGTATCCCGGTATTCCATCACATTCCCGTTCTCATCATATAGCGCCCCCTCACAGAGATAATTACCGGCGGTCGAAATATTCACTTCTGCGATTATATAGAGAGAGTCAGCCAGGCTATTATAATTCAGCTCCACGCAATATTCACCATAGGTTCCGGTGAAGCTGAATGGTTTGGTTTCGAATGCGGTATAGCTATATGTTGCGGTATTATATGCATCCGGCTTGAAATCGAGAGTATCTCCGAAATCGCTGAAGATCAGGAATGTTATTAAATAAGGTCCGTCAATTTCTTTTTCCCGGATTTTAAGACCGTCGAAGGTGATATCAATTGTTTGAACCCCCTGTGACAATATCAGTTCTTTATTGTAATATGTGATCTCATTCAGGGTATTGTCCTTCAAACGGGCAACGAGCCTGAATAATCCAGCTGTTGTAACGTTGATTCCAGTAGCGACCTTAAGGTAGTTAAAAAGACCATCGCTGTCCTCATCAACACCAGAATCGGAAAATGTGCCTGTAAATAAAGCATCTGACGGGCTTGTAAGGCTTTTTGATAATTCAAAGGAAGGTTCAATGGCAGCCTTTGCACTGTTTTGTTTCCCGGGATAAGCCCAGTCATTCTCTGCAATCCCGGTTACTCCGTTAGCGGTGCGCATTGCCATGTATTCGTTGTCGCCATACCTCCGGTATTCGGAGTCTTTCAAAGTTTCAAGGTCGTAGGTATCGGTATCGTCGTTCTTAGTTTTGGATGTGGCAGTTTCATAATCATCAGGCAGCTTATCCCTGCAGTCTGCAGACTGAAGACCGTTGTCGGAATCGGTTTGTCCGTCAAACGAACCTCCTGATTTCCATTGATCATTAACCCACTTATGGTAAAGCTCGTGGGCAATGATCTCGGCAGTACAATCAATACCCTTAACGCCCGGACCTCCAAAGCTCTCTGTCCCGAAAGATGAATTGATAACGATCGGGCTGGAATAATGCTTGCCGGCAGAATACGGAGTAAGGTATAATTCTCCCCCGCCAGTCATATAACCATAATCAGCTGAGGAAGCGTCATATTTTGCTACCCCCATGTCTGGAACAGCAGCATCTCTCTTCCAGTACCTGAACCAGTTGGGTTCATCGTTCCCGTCGTCGTCACCGCCCTTGTTGAAGAAGAGATTGAAATCTGTTGAAAGACTGTTCGTTCCAACAGTGCAGTTAAACCTGTTTTTATAGGTAATGGTGCATGTCACATTCTTTTTCCCATGACTTCCCGGGTTTGCAGAATACTCATAGGGATTTCCTTTGCCTTCCACGATATCTCCCGTCCAGTCGATATCGGTTATCTCATAATCAGGTTTTTCAGTTATTTGTGCCTGTAACTTAACTTTTTCCGGTCCGCCTAACGATGGATCGGATGTTATCAGAATTGTTTCAACAGGGATACCGGTGACCGTTATTTCTTCTATTACGGGCGGGTCAGCGGGAGATACTTCAACCGGTATATCCTTAACATCACCCCATGACCAGGAATCTGCGCAGGGATCATCAGGATCAGCGGACCATCCGAGATTTACCCGCATAAAGGTGCTGCTCACTGCTCCGGCAGGTATAACCACAATGGTGCTTGTGCTCATCATGCCATGGTAGTTGATTCCAATATATCCCGTAAGAGCAGCATTAATGACCTTCTCTGTGGATTCGTAAATTTTATTCCCGTTCCAATCAATCCAGGCATTTATGTATTCAGGACTGTCATCGTATACCGGACAAGGTGATGCATAAGTACAGCCATCAGGATTGGCTATGAATATATTGACCGTGACAGACAGTATCCCTTTTGACATTATCTTATATGAAGCGTTCCTTATCGATTCATACAAATGGGAACCACCATATGATAAGCAATAATTGCCGCATTCAGTGGTGGATTTGACAACACCTTTGGCATTTTGATTGTTTTTACCCACTGCGGGCCGGCTTTTCGGACAGGTACTGCATACATCTGTACCTGTGATCGGATATCCTGTTTCCTTCCATTCGTTTATACCGTTTACCAGGTTAAATGTGCTTTTGAATCCTTTTTTAATGAGCATCCCGCATGCAAGCCTGCTTTTCTGTCCGTTCTGGCAGTAAAGAATAAATGTCATATCTTTTCTGAAATTAGTGATGCCCTTTTCAAATTCCGGCAATGGCATTGATACAGCACCGGTCAGGTGGCCCGATTCAAAGTAGGAACGGTCCCTGATATCGAGGATTATGACATTCTGATAGGTGTTGATGATTTGCATCGCCTCTTTTGAAGAGATATTAATATACCCCTCTTTGGTTATTTCAGAGGCAATTACAGAAACCGGCTGGGAAAATGTTAATGACATTAAGGCAGTCAGTAAAGGATTCCTGAACAAATTGCTAAATCTGGTTTTCATAATGGAGATCTGTTTTTATTTGAAATGGAAAATATTTGTCTGAACGAGTTCCCGGTCTTTCTTTTGGAATCCTCATGCAAATTCAGGTAAAATTCCTCTTTCATTGGAAAGGGTGTTTCATGAGATTATTGCTGAGGAGTTATAAATATAAATTTACCTCAGCTGGTTGAGGTAATTATTTAGGTAAACTTTATTTTAAAATTAAAATATTAAATATTGATAATGAAGTTATTTGGAAAACTTATATCAACTTAATTATTTGTTTTGTCAAAATTATTACGGGTTTCGTATAACAAAAATCCATCCACCAAAGATTTGATTAATTGCAAGAACATTGGAATGTTTGATTTTCACTTGTTCTTGAGATCAGAGAAAAAGTAATTAAGACTTAAAAGTTGAAAATTACTAAAAGTAATCGCTGGCAATAGCTGGTATATATTGCTGAAAAATAATATTACTTTC
>JADDYF010000126.1 GCA_015712185.1 Bacteroidales bacterium | reverse complement strand
GATTGAATTTGTAAGAAAAGTTGTAAATGAAGGTAAGCCCATTGCAGCCCAAACTGGCGCAGTATTGATTTTAGCTAAGGCAGGTGTTTTAAATGGAAAAAAGTTTGCCTTCCCCAAAAATGAAATAGATAATCCAGATATGTATCCGGAATTCAAAAGTGGCATTTATTCCGGAAACGGCGTCGTTCAGGACGGTAATATCATTACCTCCGGAATTTGTCCAATGATGGCAAAAATGAATTTCGGTAAGGATGGTACAGCCGAGCTTACCCAAAAACTGATACAAGAAATAAAAACAAGAACTTAATGAAGTTGCGTCTTTGTCACAGGCATAAGTTCATTTTAATTGATCTTTCAGAACCCATTGCACCCGGTTCATGAGGGGATGCCGGAGTTCAATACACCCTTCAACAGGACATTCCATTACACAACACCCGCAATACCAGCATTCTCCGGGGTATAAGATAAAAGGCGGTTTCCCCTTTTCGGGATCAGGAATAAAGAGATCAACCTGGCAGATATTCACACACCTGTTGCAGCCATTGCATTTTTCTTCATTTATTATAATCGGATTAGCTGCAGGCATTTCTTGAATTTTATAAAGATCTCTTTCAGCCATTACTCTGCCCTCCTGTATAAACTTCGTTGTGTCTTTCATAGTTCTCCCTGAGGTCACCGAAAAAATCCACCGGCAGCTCCCTGAGAACAATTCTGTCACCAACCTGCTTAATTACGATGAGCTTCTCATTTTTTTCGTTGTCGCTATTTGCATTATCACCCCTGAGGAAATGCAAAGCCTTGCAATCCGTCTTCCTGGCAAGGCATGCATTGAGGATTATCTGTGATACCGTAAGTATATCAAAAACTTCAAGAAGCCTTACCAGTTCATGCGGATTGTGGGCAAATGTTTCAGGAATAATATTTTGTTCATAATCCTTCAACGCTTTTAATCCGATATTCAACAGTTCATCCCGTTTTATCTCCCCGCAATAATTCTGCATTAACTTTGAAATTCCCATGTTAAGCTCTTTCCAGCCGAAACTTTTTACTGGATTATTATATATCGGGGCATAAATCCGTTTCTTTTCTGCAGAAACCTGGCTGTCGACTGTTCCTGTTAATTGTTCCCTGGCCGCAAAAAGTGCTGCGTGTCTGCCGGCATAATGACCGGTTGCAGCTGCATGACCATAACAGTTTGATGCATAAAGGGAATCGCCTGCAACGAACAGACCCTTAAGATTGGTGCTTAATGACCAGTCATTCAGAAATCCGCCGGGAAGTCCGAACAACTGTCTCTCGTCTGGCAGGAACGCAGCAGATGTCCATCCGGTGCCATAGCATTGAAGTACATGTTTTTCCGAATCAAATCCTGCCTTTGAATAATTCTTCAGGACCGGGATTTTAGTTTTCCCTTCTTCTCCAACCATCATTCCCCAGATTACCTTTCTTTCCATTTCGGGCAATCCTGAAAGATCGGCATAGAAAGGTAATTTGTAACCCTCTTCAAGCATTTTTGAGAATGGCACTGTATCAGGTCCTCTGTACTCATATTTAGGATTATCAACAGAGCCTCCTTTCAAAAAAAATTTCTGTCCCTTCGCCGGCTTGAACCTGCCTGCAACATCTGTAATGATATTACCGTCCCTGTCAACATATGGTACCTCCTTTCCATAGGAATCCAGCAATGATGCCCCATACCATGTATTATGGTTGTTTCCTGCACCATAAGGCGGATAGCTTCTGCCCGAAGCCGAAAATTCGGCACCGACTGATTTCTCCATCATTGTAAATTCTGCACCTGCCCTCCAGCCCATAGCATGACCGTCGCCGATACACTGCGGTGGTCTGAACTCGCATAATCCCGGAAGGGCTGGTGAGAATAACCATATCCTGGCAGGACGCGACAGGCACATAATAATTGCTTTGCTTCTGAAAATATAAAATCTGCCCGTTCTTGTATGGATGCCTGTAGCTCCGATGCACCTACCTCCCTGTCTTCCTGATTCAGTCAAAAGGGATGTTGCCATGACCCTGTCGAGTACTTTTACTCCAAGCCGTTTTAGTTCGCTGTGCATGGCAGGCTTAAATGTTGTACCCCATACCCTAAGTGTGAAACGGTTTTCATAATCGTAGGCAAACATCAGCTTTGATTTCTCATCACGGAAAGCTGCTCCGCGAAATTCATCTTCCGTATCACGGATCTTGCCTCCCATTTTTTCAATATCCTGAAGCCGGTCCCATCCTTCGCGACATTCAATATAATGTGATATGCCATTATTGAATCCGTCATTATCATCAAGCATTGCCTTAACAAGCTCTTCAGGTGTGATCTTTGAGCAGGGATTTGTGGCTGCAGATTCCCAGTGATCGCAGCCTGAGCCTCCGGCTCCGCTCATTTTGGTTGCCCCTTTTTCGACCAGAAGAACTTTCTGACCTGTTTTTACCGCGGATATTGCAGCCATACATCCTGCCACGCCGCCCCCGAGAACCAGTACGTCCGACACAATTACTTCTTCCTTCTCCCATTCAAGCGGGTAAGGCCATTTTATACTATTCATTGATAACTTTCTGATTTTGTTGATTCATCCCTGTAATGTTATCTTAATGCAAACTTATATTTTTCTTTTGTCTGTCATGCTCACGGCCACCAGTACTATCATGGATGCAAGGTAAGCATAAAAAAGTCCAAGGTCCGGGTTTACCCACCCCTTAAGAGGCCCCGGTATCCCTGCCAGAAAAGCGCTCATTCCGATTATCCCGCCTGTAAAAATTGCAGCAATTGCTCCTTTCTTTGTTGCACCGGTCCAAAGCACTCCGGCTAATAAAGGAATTAAGAGGCTGCCCATATACGGATAGTTGAAAATTATTATAGCATCAAGTATACTGGTAATCTTAAATGACAGTAAAATACCGGCAACTACCGACATAGCGACTGACAGACGTGATATTAATTTAGAATAAGGCAGATCATCAAGGTTCTTATCAGGATGCAGGAACCTGTTGTAGAGGTCCCTCGAGAATGTCGCCCCCATTGCAACAAGCAGCCCCGATCCGCTCGACATCACAGCACCAAGAACTGCAGAAATTACTATTCCGGCAAGAACAGGATTTAATGTGTTGATTACCATATAGGAAAATACGCCTTCTTTTACTTCAGGATACAGAATACGGGCTACCGCACCCACAGACGAAGCCAGAATGCCAATGATTATAACCACAATACCAGCTAAAATACATCCCCGGGATGCTGTTTTTCCATCTTTAGCAGCCTGATAACGTATATAAGCATCATATGAAACAGAGATAGCGATAAGAAAAGGTATGACAAGGTAAATGAATTTGACAAGGGTTCCTGAAGGTATGAACGGAGTCGAAAACACAGTCCATAATGTGTCTCCGTTCCTGTTAAGGAGCAACAAGGAAGCTATACTTATTACCGGGATACTCACAATTATAATTGCTGACTGGATCACATCAATCAGGACTATACCCCATAATCCGCCAAGAGTGCTGTATATCAGTATAACTGCTGCGCAAATTATAACTCCCCAGTAAAAAGGGATTCCGAAACCTGACAGGATGCTTCCGCAGGCTAACAGTTGTGCAATAAAAATACCTAGAAGACTCGGGACATTGCTTGCCCATGCCCATATACGCACCCATTTGTTTGTACCATACCTTGCTTCATAAAAATCGAGCGGTACAAAGCTGTTCTTATGCTTTAATTTTGATGCAACGAAAAGTCCTGCAAGGATCAGACCTCCTCCGCAACCAAGTGAATACCACATTCCCGGCCAGACTCCCATAGACGCTGCGTTTGCAGAACCGCCGAGAATTATTCCTGCTCCGATCTGAACTGCGGAAAGAGTGGCAACTGTAAATACGAGGTTCAGCTTTCTCCCGGCAACAAGAAAGTCGGATGTTTTCTTGTTCCTCGACATTGCATATAATCCAGCAATGATCATCAATGAAAAATATATGCAGCAAACCAGAATTACTATTGCCGATCTTTCCATTTAAGCTATTCTAATTGTTAATACTATTGTATTCACAGATCGGTCAGTCCTGTGATGTCTGCGGAATTATTTCACCTCCCGGGATCATCTGATTTATTACATGATCAATTCACATGAAATTATTCCCGTGTCAGAATGTACCACAAGGTCTCATACTGTGCACCAATATTTAATACCTGATCTCCTCTTTCTTTCCGGACATCTATTTCAGTGATTTCTTTCCCTGCGGGATCAAGTGCATAGACTTTAAATTTATCCATATCCCTGAAGATCAGCTTTGCAGGAATACCCTCAGCACGTGTCGGAGCTTTTCCCCAGTTGCCTCCAAGCGTGGTAAATTTCTCATCCCATTTCCATCCCGTATTCTCAACCCTGCCGGCAGCAACAAGCAACACTTTTGAAGATTCTTCCAGTGGTTTGCCATCGAGCGAAGTCAGCGTGATTGTAGCCCAGTTATGTGTTGTGGTATCCATCTGTACCGAAACGGTACCAAGATCAATGTTCTTTCCGCCGATATATCCTATTGCAGCCCTCGCTGCAGGTGCATTTACCTTGAACACTGCGTTTATTGAATCGTTGTTATCCCAGGAGATCTCTCCTGTCTCACTGATCCATGTGCCTTCCGGTTTATCTGTTTTTTCAGAAAGCTTGAGTTCCGTAGCATCAGTGTCAACGCTGACCGGATGGAGCAGCGTAAGTGCACTTTCTGAACCTGCCTCATCCCAGATATAATTCATATTGGTCCCGTGGAGCCTTAGTCTGCCGCCAGTTTTTACAAGTTCACTGATTACAGATCCTTCCGGCAATCCCAGCTTTATATAATGTTCTCCGGGTTTAACAGTTCCCATCCTGAATATGACTGCACCTGCAGGCACAAAGACCTGCTTTAGCGGATGTCCATTCAGGGCAAAGAAGCCGGGGATCATCCCGGCATTATATGGAGAGCCGCAGGCAAACTGGTAAATGGCATCAAAATCCTGGAATGCCGAAACAGAGTTGAGCATAGGATACATTTCGGCACAGAAGAAACTGGGGGCAGGGTGATCATACTCGCTGATTGCCAGTGGCATTCCGTCCACGCGATGCTGTCCGAAACGAAGCAGCGTTCCGCCTTTTTTGTCCGATACCATCGATGAATTCCTGATCAGCCAGTTGGTTCGAGACCAGCTTCTGCCAGGGAATGACGGGTGCTCCCAGTAAGCATGCATATCAATATAATCTGCATAAGAAGATTCACGTAATATACCTGCAACACCACTGTATGATGCCTGTGTTTCACTGATCATAGCTTTAACTTTCAGTTCATTTCTGAAATAATCAACCATCTCCTTTGCATACGACATCTCTGTATCTACGAGGAAAGCCCACATTGCCTCTTTCTGTCCATCCGGAGTGCTTTCATAGTTACTTATAATCCACATCAGATCTTTCCCTGCTGCATTCCTTCTCATCTCAGGATTTCTTCCGAGCCAGTTTTTCCAGAGATCATTCAGCGCCGCTTTATGCTCATCATTCAGCTTAGGATATAATGCCCAGTTTGATAAAAGTGAGTTTTCGTTGTTGACCTCAACAAAGGCAATTGCGGGTTCTTCGGCATAATTTGTGCCGGTATAGGGATTCCTGTGCAGGAGAAGTTTTCTGGCATACTCCTTCTGCATTTCGATATAGGGTCTGTAAAACTGATCTATACCCTTGCCATAGTTAAATTGTTCGATTTCAGGATAATTACTCCCCGGATAATTCCCTGAAACATGGGTGTTTATATTGGAATAGATACCATGAAGCTTCAACTGGTATACCAGCCAGTCAAGCTTATCAAGCTGTCCGGCATCAAATTCTTTCATGGCTGAATCCCAGATACCCCCCGGAGCCTTCTGGTTATCCATATGATGGAACCTCATAACGTTCATCCCGAGCTTTCTCAACCTGGCCGCCAGGGCAGTTGAGATCTCCTTTTCCGGAAAACACGATCCGAAAGTCAGGTTTGTGCCAAAGAAACGCACTCTGTTTCCGTTACCATCAGCAAAATGGCCATCTTTAACAGTAATGCAGCCTGAACTTCCTGCTATCCCCTGATTAAGAAAAGACATATCAACAACTGTTGCCGAACTGTCAAGGTCGGGAATTGTAAAATCGAACCATCCGTATTCACGGGCTTTGTCATTTTGCCTGCAGGCAGTAATTAAAAGAGAAAATGAAATACTGGTGAGCAGAAGAAATCTGATGAAAGTCATTAAAAATAGCTTTTTCATAGGAAGTATTTTTTAATTGTTGTAAACCAGGATATTTTTTTAAAGTTATAAAAGTCAGAAACACGAGTCAAATAAATCCAAATTAAGACAACATTATCATTATTCATTACATATTTTGTAGTATTTTAATGTATTTAATTATATTTATGTTATGTTTGCACTGTTTATGTTACATTTTATATTATTATTACTCTTCTATCTTTATATTTGTAAGTTATGACATTCAAAATCCCAAAAGATTACCGTCCCCAGCTGGCATCGGAAACGATGGAGCAGGCAATTAAAATGCTGAAAGCGGTTTTCCAGGAAGAACTGTCCAGACAATTGAATCTCAGACGAGTTACGGCTCCACTCTTTGTTCTGGCCGGAACAGGGATAAACGACGACCTTAATGGTGTGGAACGTCCCGTTTCTTTTCCTGTAAGATTCATGGGTGACCGCCGGGCAGAGGTCATACATTCGCTGGCCAAATGGAAAAGAATGAAACTCGGAACCTATGGTATTCCGCCGAACTACGGACTTTATACCGATATGAATGCCATCCGCAGCGATGAAGACCTCGACAATCTCCATTCAATATATGTTGACCAGTGGGACTGGGAACAGACAATTTCTGCAGAAGACCGCAACCTCGATTTTCTGAAAACAACAGTGAGAAAGATCTATGAGGCAATTAAAAGTATGGAGCATAAGGTATATGAACAATACTCCCATATCTATCCTGTTCTTCCCAAAGAAATAACCTTCCTTCATGCTGAAGACTTACAGAAAGAATACCCTCACTTAACTCCCAGGGAAAGGGAAAATATAGCTGTAAAAAAGCATAAAGCTATCTTCATCATCGGCATAGGAGGTCCATTACCTGACGGTCAGATCCACGACGGACGTGCTCCCGATTATGATGACTGGACCACTCCCACCACTGATGGCCACAGGGGTCTGAACGGTGATATTATTTTCTGGAATCACGTTATTAATTCAGGAACCGAGATCTCTTCCATGGGAATTCGTGTTGACAGGGATGTCCTGCTTAATCAGCTGAGAATCAGGGATTGCGAGGAACGGATTAATCTTGCATTTCATAAAGCACTACTGGAAGGAGCCTACCCGTTGTCGGTCGGGGGAGGGATCGGACAATCGCGTTTATGTATGTTTCTTTTGCGTGCCGCACATATCGGGGAAGTACAGTCCTCGGTATGGCCTGAAGAAATGATTGAAACCTGCAGAAAGCATAACATTTATTTAAAATAAACCTTCTTTCATTTTCCTTCAAAAGGGGGAAAACCAGGAGAGCCCCGTTCATAAGGTACATTTCTCTGAAGGAGAAAGATATGAATAACATCCGGTGTCAACCGGAGGTCTGCAAACCAATCATTGCTTTCAGCTCCGAAGGTGCTGAATATTAAGCCCCTTCAGGGCTTCTGACCCAAGAAATCGCTATTTAGCAAAGGAAGACACCAAGAGTCCTTTCTTCAGGATAATTTGTGTCAGCCAGTGTTTTTGTCTTTATCAAGTTCTATAAACGGCTGCTGTACAATCTATTAATCAGAGATTATATTAAATGTCAAACTACTTTAATAAGATTATTCTACTCTGATATAATACGTTTTGCTATTAAATCCCATTAGATAAGGATATTTTTCATTATTTATGAGAAATGTACACCTGTAATTTCCTTTTTTCGCAGGAACCACTATTTCCAATTCTGATTTACCACTTTGGCAAAGATCTAATGGACCTCGATAAGTGTATTCTTCTCTGGTTCTATTATTGATCATAAACAATATTAAAATAAAACCTTTGGTATTCAGCTGCTCTTTTTCCTCATTATTTAAGTTACATTTTAGAAGATACTGGATTGTATAGTTTTTTCCTGCATTAATTTTATTATTCAGGTTCATAGCTTCAACCTCGACAGTCGTAAAACAACTTCTGAAATCAGCCATCATGTTCATAAAGTAAGTTCCCCCATTCTTAATCTTAATCTTTATTTCTACAGATGAGTCATTTAGTTTTGAAGGTGAAATTAAATTTACTGTTTTACCCTGCACCTCTTTTTCATACTTCGCCCAATAATTGAATTGAGTTCGTTTGTGTCCTAAATTATTTATCGCGAAACAATTTTGTTTTTGATAGAACATAAATAAAGAAGGTTCAATATACATGTCCTGAAAAACAAGTGGCTTCAGCTTTGTTTCTCTTCTTAAAGTTTCAGTTAAAAGTTTTGGATTCTGGTTATTAATATTCATAATAACAAACCAGTTAAAAATTAGACTTAAACGCAGCACAAGTACTATCAGGAAATTCAAGATTAAAAGAGATTTAATAAGCCGGCTTATAGTATTTTTCTGATTCATGTAGAGATATGTGAGTATTAGCATCGGCAGCCATGCAATAGCTGTCCAGTGTGTATATACGCTGCCTTTAAATGTGCTGAACAGAAAAAAGATAAATATGCCGACAACATTATATTTCAGTACCTTTTGAAAGGTATTTTCAGGTTTATACAAGATGCTGAAAAGTAAAAGGATAATTGGTCCGGTAATTAGGAATTGTTCGCCCACATAGCTAAAAATATTATTTATATCGAACTCTACACTGCGACTTTCAAGGAATTGAAATCGTATTGTTCTAAAATCATTTTCTATTAACCAGTAAATGTAGGGTGTGAATAGAGCTAAGGCAATTAAGAATATTAAATAAAATGATTTCCTTTTTAATATTTCGGGATAAGCAAGAACTGAGAATCCAATTATCAAAATACCATGATATTTAGAATATAACAACAAAGGAATTACCAATCCTAAAGCTAGTACATTTTGCCATTTATCTTCTTTAAGAAATTTTTGAAAGAACCAAAAGAACATTACTCCGAAAAATAATAAAGGCGTATCCGGAATAGCAAGAAAAGAATACAAATTGAGGAAAATGGAGCCGCCCAAAAGTAAAACAATACGTACACAATTTATTTCAGCTTTGCTTTCTTTAATTATTATTTTGAACAGGAAAAAAAAAGTAAAACTACCCAGAATAACACAAAATAGCCTTACACCAATTTCACCAGGTAATACCCGGCTTGATAGCATAATTAAGAAAGCGATTAATGGTGGATGATCCAGATAACCCCAGTCCATATTTTGAGAAAATACCCAGTAATAGGCTTCATCATTTAACAAAGGTGTAAAAACGGCCTGAAGTATATTCAATAGAAAAAAACAAATAAAAACAACTAAGATCTTCTTTTCCCCATTAAATGCCAGCTTATTGAATGATGGATAATTTATCATAATTTTCCGTATTGCTATTAATAGTCAGCGGCAGATGATGAAGTGTCGTATTCATCTGCCGGAATTATGTTCGACATTTGCGGGCAAATGATTTTATCACTAAAGTTACACCAGTAAAAAGACGATGTCAATTTTATTCTATACAATTATAATAACTTCTGATCCTTTTGAGATTAGATTTAAATACCAACATTAGTAAATATCAGATTATTAATGTTACACTTAAGATAATCCGGTTTCAGCAAATACTTTATTTGTAAATATGAAATATATTCCATATATTGCGTTACATATTATATGTTACTTAATCTATGAAAGAGAATCCATTCCTCATAAGCGGCTATATCTCCCCCGATTATTTCTGTGACAGGGAAAATGAGACAAAGATGGTAACAGAAGCCATCAGGAACAGAAGACACCTGACAATCTTCTCCCCGAGAAGGATCGGAAAGACCGGACTGATAAGACATGTTTTCTATACTGCCAGACAAAAGAAATACTTCCTTCCTGTTTACACGGACATACTGGCTACCAGCTCCTTAAAGGAGTTTACAGAATGTTTCGGAAGATCAGTACTCTCGGCTATCGCTACCAGTGAATCAGGATTAAAGAAAATACTGAAGAAACTGGCTTCACTCAGGCCAAAAATAAGTATTGATCCCGTTACCGGCGAACCATCAGTCAGCATAACTGTTAATAATAAAAAGGAAGCAGTTGATTCACTTGAGATCATCTTCCGTTATATACAGGAACACAGGAAACATTTCGCGATTGCAATCGACGAATTTCAGCAGGTCGCCGCTTATCCCGAAAAGAACGTAGAAGCTGTGCTCAGGACCCATATTCAGCAGACTTCAAACGTGAGCCTTATTTTCTCGGGAAGCAGGAAACATATACTCACAGGTATCTTTTCAACTCCTGACAAACCATTCTACAACAGCACACAAATGATGGAGATAGGTAAGATTACCAGGGAGAGTTACAAGAGTTTTATTATTGAAAAATTTAAAAATAACAGTTTTGAAACAGAATCCTCAGCAGTTGATCTGATTCTTGAAATTACATCAGTTCATACTTTTTATGTTCAGTATCTTTGCAACCGTCTCTTCAGTCTGAATGTTAAAGTTGATAATGAGGTTGTAAATAAGATGCTCTTCAGGATCATCACAGAAAATGAGGCGGTCTATGCAAGCTATATTACCCTGCTGACACCTCTTCATTTCAGATTACTCCGTGCCATTGCCATCAATGGCGGTATACAGAATCCCACTTCAAGCGAATTCCTTTCAACGTATGATCTGGGTGCGGCCAGCTCAGTGGCCCTGGCAATAAAAAGTCTGACGGAGAAAGAGTTCATAACCAGTATTGACGGCAGCTATTCGCTTAACGATCAATTTTTTAACTCGTGGCTGAAATATAAGGGAGGTTCCTTCTGAATCCGGATTATTCCTGCAGTAAAGAATATTGGTGGATTTTTTAAGATCGCCTGATTTTCCAGAATGGATAAAATCATTATTTAAAATGGAGAAAAGGCAAATAATGACAATTCAATTTATATTTGGCCTGATATTCCTGAATTCGTTTAGATTAACAATGAAATAAGTTTTTATCACATGAGAATCAATCCGAAATTTTGTTATTCTATTCCAAAGTCAGTTATATCATATAAATAAGGAAATTTTTAGTTTGGGATCCAGATTCCTGAATTACCTTTCCATACCCACTTGAAATTTTTTCCGGAATACTCCTGATCCGGTGCATTTTTCCGGTAAGATTTCCACATTGCGGTTACAAAAGGATCGAAGGTTGTTGTTTCAGCCCCGGGGCGGGAATGATCACCCCGGGTTTGCGCATATGGATCTTCCTCCTGCATCCAGCGGTCAACATAGTCAAAATAAGCATCGTGTCCCCATAATTTAATTGCCTTGAGGTATCTTGCTGCGAGTGCTGTGCCTACCCAGGCACTGGAAGTACAGCATATGCGATAACTTTCGGAGGTCTTATCCCACTGCTCCCACTTATCGGGCGGTTTTTCTTCATAAGGATCTCTTTTACCGTGGTGAAATATCATCTGCCATAATACCTTCTGGCCAAACCACCCGTTACCATAATAGGTCTGGGTATCCTCCTGAAAAATTGCAGTAGCAGGTAAATTCAACAATTCCTGATTATTAAGCATAATACTTGCAAAGAGGATAGGCCATTTCCTGCCGCTCGAATGTCCTCCTCCTTCATTCCAGTATCCTCCGCATATTGCAGTCCCGTACAAATCGATCCCGTGCTGAATGAGTCCCAGAGTTAACTTCTCCTTCTGCTCCCGGGGAGCATCAAGCATCAGCATCAGGCTTGCTATGGATATTAATCTGGCATGTTCCCTGCCATAATTTGGCATATTCTCGTTTGGGACCAGTTCCTGTTGTTCCCAGCTCATTAAATGATCTATCCAGCAGCGGGAAAAATACTGTTCAAACTCAGCAAACGAGGGAACATCCCCCGAAGGTTTAAGTTTTGGAAGAAGCTCCCATTGAATATCCTTAGCCCTGAAGATTGGTTTATCACTACAGGCAAACGGAGGACGAAAAGCATCAGGCGGAGGAGCTTCCTTTAAACAGGTCAGCACTGCTGCGGTTTTCAAGGTGACCCTCACTTTTTTTTCTCCCTCCCACATTATTTTACTGCAAAAATTGTCGACAGGAAGCGTTGGATTGCTTATAGTTGAAACAAGTGTAAGGTTTGTCCCAAGTAAAAATGGTAGTTTTACATTACAGCTGTCCCTGTATGAACCATTTCTTGAGTCGTATCCCTGAAAATTGCCTGCTCTGTAAACAATCATCGATCCGTTACGCATCAAAGTGTCAGTCTGCAGGCTTGTATCTCCCCATCTGTTAGATTGAATGATTGTGTTATCGGTTTCTACAGGACCGGGTTGCGGATCTATTCTTACAATTTTTAATGGTCCTGTTACCCACCAATCACCTGTTATAAACTGTCCGCTTTCTACGGGTTTATCAAATGTCCATGTAATGCCATGCTGACTGATTTCCTTCCTGTATCTGACGTTTGCCGTTTGTCCATTTATTACGGCAGAGATTACAATCATAAACGTACACGCAGTAAAACGAATGATCCTTTTCATTTACAGTTCTATATCTGGCAAATCTATACAAAATATATGTGCAATCTATTATTACAGAAACGCAAAGAATACCAGGACAGGAAGTTTATCCTTAAATAGGTTGCTTATACCAATATTTTAAATATTAATAGTAAAACAAATCAAGGAATCCTGGTGCAAGTCTGGAGTAACTATCCATAAATAAAAATGCCAAAATGTTGTAAATTAACATCTTGGCTATTTTTATTTTCAAATTTGGGCGGTGCGGACGTCGTGATCCCGACTCTTCGGTCGGGATCGGGCCCTTTCATCCTGAGGTTACCCTGCATGAGAAAACAAAGTGCTGCTGCGCAGCATCTGATCTATTTTAATCTACCGGTTTCTGACAGCAAGCTGTCATCACCGTCCGATTAAAATACTAAAGCCGCTCTCGCGAGCGGCTTTGTGTTTTCTCATGCGGTGCGGACGGGGCTCGAACCCGCGACCCCCGGCGTGACAGGCCGGTATTCTAACCAACTGAACTACCGCACCATCTGTTAAGAGCGTTGCAAAATTAAGCGAATTTTTAATTATTCAAAAAAATTACTCCAAAAAACAGAAACCGGCTTTTAATCAGCCGGTTTCAAGATAAACTTTTTTTCCCTCTGCTCTCGGGGAGTCCGGTGAAACAATTACTCACCTGATTTACGCTGGTTATGCGTAGTGAAATATGTCATGCCGTTAATATCGGCCATGTCAACAACTTTAAAGCCGTGTGAGTCGAGTAATTCAACCACATCTCTTCTGTTCATCTCCCTGTCAGTCTTTGAATCGAGAAAGTTTATCAACCTGTTGTATAACCTTGAAGACTGGAAAAAAGGTGTTCCTTTTCCGGCCTCGTTCCTGCTGTCCGAAAAACAACCGACGAAAACAGCATTGGGCGGTAATACACGAAATACAACATGGAGAAAACTTTCAAGATGCTTTATCTGGTTCAGTTTCCTGAGATTCACAAGCACCTTTACTCCCTTTAGGTCGCTATGATCGTAATAATAATGGTGTCTTGAAGAAAGGGTCAGCAGGTTTGCCTCATTATCAAGTCCCAGCCACTTCAGGTAGTTTACAAAGTGTTCACCACCTTCAGAAATCAGGTTATCCATTACCGGATTTATCTCAGACTGCTCGACGTAAAGCTGCCTCCTGTAGGCTATTGAATCAGGTCCAAATTCATCTGTAAAACCAGTCCTGTTTAAGGTTGTAGAACTATCAGCCATCTCTATAATTTACTCGATCCAAACACATGTTAAAATTATAGTAATTGATGATATATGTCAAGCGCCTGACGCCCAATTAGTGGGGATTTGGAACGATGCAAAAGGCGTTAATCCTTAAATAAGGGATGAATACTTAACAAATAAAACTATTGATAAACACTGAGGGTACATTCGTCAAAAACAGCCGGAAATTTATATCCATATAAAGGAATTGAATCCCGGAAGGTGGAAAAGAATGAAAAAGAATAAAGATATTCAGGCAATTAGAAAATAATATCAACCTGTATGGTGTTCACTCCACCAAAACAAGATTTTGACAAACTGTACTTATTTGTTGACAAAAGTTAACAGTATGAAAATCGTGTTCCTTTTACTCTCCCGGATCATGTGTTATTCCTGTTGTCAACGAGGGGATAATAGTCTTTCCGTTTCAAAATCCGTCGAGTCGATCCACCCTGCGCTTTTAGGGGATATCTCACCTTTCATGTAACGGTTGTAAAAATCCTTTACCTCTTCATTTGCATAAGGATACTTGTCGAAGACATCTCCATTCCCCGTCATGCGCGGATCGCCCTGCTGCGTGAGTTCGCTCTCGAGCTGGTTCCGCAGATTTTGTTTGACTGTATTGAACTCAGGCTTCTTAGCTATGTTTATCATGCAATCGGGATCGGTGGCGATATTATACAATTCTTCGTCAGTCCTCCTGCCAAAACATAATTCCCAGTATTCATCGGATCCTCCCTTTCGCCGCATATTGAGTATATACGATTTAACCGGACTTGCATCGACATTCATATAACCTGTCTCCGGATTTCCTGCCGGCCACCGGTCCGGTTTGAAATTCCTGAGATACAGAAATCCGTCCCTGATTATCCCCCTGATAGGATAACCGGTATCATCAGGGCGTCCCACATCATGACGTTCTTTTCCGATGAGAACATGATCGCGTGTTTTATCAACTTCTCCCTTCTTTCCGGAATGGAAAATATTCATCAGGCTTTTACCCTCAGCAGGCATCATTCCTCCTTCAATGTCGCTGATCGCGGCTGCTTCAAGAAAAGTCGGTGCAAAATCGATAAAGCTTATGAAATCATCGACAGTCCGGCCGGGATTTTTTATACCCTTCCCCCACATTATTGCCAGGGGCATATGATTGGAATACTCATACGCCTGGCCTTTTATACGGGGAAATGGCATTCCGTTATCAGCAGTAACAACAACGATTGTATTTTCAAGTTCCCCGCTTTTTTCAAGGATTTCCAGGATCTTTACCAGGTGGCTGTCGAAGTATTCAATTTCAAAGGCATAATCAAGTATATCTGTCCTAATCGTGTCATTATCGGGCCAGAAACCGAAAACGCGGCTTACATCCGAAATCTGTCTCTTCCCTTTCTTCATTCCAACACCAAATTCATATCGCCTGTGAGGTTCGGTGGATCCATACCAGAAGCAGAAGGGTTTGCCGGGATCACGCGAATTCATAAATTCCTGAAAATTGCCTGAATAATCATTGTTGGAGATTCCGGTCGCTGGAGGAACCGTTTTCTTTGAATTATAGGCTTTTCCCGTCATCTGCCTGGGCTCTCCTGTGCTGTCGAGTGCAACACCGGGGGCCCACCCTTTACCGGTAAATCCGGTTACATATCCATGGTTATTCAGAGATTCCATGAATGTGGTGAATTTCAGAGGGAAATACGGAATATGGTTGCAGGCTTCTTCAAGCTGCCAGCTGTTACGCCCGGTAAGCAGGCAGGCTCTTGAAGGTGAAGATTTTGAGTTGGGAGTATATGCATTATTGAATAGTATTCCCTCTCTGGCAACACGGTCGAAACCCGGAGTGCTTACAAACTCGCAGCCATAAGCTCCCATATGGGGGAAGGAAATGTCGTCGCCAATGGCAATGAGGATATTAGGCCGGGAATCGTCATCATCTGCACATCCTGAAATCAGAAACGGTGAAATCAGAAGAACGTACGATAATCTACGATAGCATGTACGATCAGCGGTGAGCTTCTTTATCTCCATTGATGTAATCCATTAAAATGCTTCTCAGAATATTTGCAAATTTAATATCAGGTATTTCCTCCCTGATGAAATACTTTGCACGATCACCCTCAAGTAGAGTAATTGATTCAACCGGGATGTTTATCTTACCTGTGTAAATATATTTGATATTAGGATAGGCGTCCCCTTCAAGGCACTCATATTTCCGAAAGAACTTAAAATCCTTCAGATCGTAATTCAGCTCTTCCTTCAACTCTCTTATCAGAGCCTCCTCAGGAGCTTCTCCGTCTTCGACATGGCCACCGAAGAGATCCCAGTGCCGGGGGAATGGTATACCCGGTTTATTGTCTCTCAGGTAGAACAGGAATTCTCCCTTGTCATTTTCCAGAATTATTGCGGCTATCTTTTTCATTTCGGTTTAAAAATCTTCCAACCTGTCAGCTACTGTGGGTTTAAGTGTGGCAAGCAGCAGTATCACTGCAATTGCGACAGGTATTGCCAGTAATGCCAGGTCGCGGCCAAGGCTCCCGGCATCTGTCGACCTGCCAAGCCAGCTGGTAATCAGGGCACCGGCAAAAACGCCTGTCATGTTCATTAAGCCGTAGCCTGCCGCCCTGTGCCGTGGTGATACAAACTGGCAAAGTATAGGCATGTTATTGGCATCAAACATCCCGAAACCTATTCCAAAGATAATTCCACCGCATATTATGGTCACAAATCCGCTGCTTAAACCAAGAAGGAAAAGCGCCGGAACAGTCAGCGATAAGCCAATGGCTCCTGTGTAGATCCTGCCGCGAAGGTTATGCGAGATCCATCTGTCGGCAATTATTCCTCCTGTTATCACGCCGGTAAATGATGAAAATGCAATGGTTATGGTGCTCAGTGGTCCGGCACGCGACATCTCAATGCCGAGTGTATCTGAAAATAATGTCGGCAGCCAGTTTTTAACAGCCCAGCCCGGGAAGCTCGGTGTAGCAAAATAAAACAGTATCACCCAGAAACT
>JADDYF010000115.1 GCA_015712185.1 Bacteroidales bacterium | reverse complement strand
CAGGCATCTTAACATCAGGAATAACAACCTCTTTAGGCTGCCATCTCGTATTAATTCCTGCAAGGGCAGCCTCAACTCTAGGTTGATCAATATCTCCAACTATCAGAAAACTAGCCAGTGTAGGGGAGAAATTCTTTTCGTAAAAGTTTTTCAGATCATCAATGGTTATTGTATTTACCGAAGATTCTGTTCCCACAGTTTCTATCGCCAGAATGTTATCCTCACCGTAGATAAGCTTATTTAAAGTATTGGATGCCAGGTAACTGGGACTTGCCTGATTACGCTTGATATTATTCACAATACGGCTTTTGGCAAGGTTGTATTGTTCCTCATCCCATCGCGGTTCAAAAAGCATTTCTTCAACAAGGCTTAATGTTTTTTCAAAGTTCCGTGCGAGGGTGCTGACTCTCAGTATAATATTCTCATTTTCTGCATAAAATGAAATACTTGCACCTAGAAGCCTGATAGCATCTTCAAGTTCCTCGGGTGTCTTATTCTTCGTTCCCTCGTTCATCAGAGATGCTGTAAGATTGGCAACACCCGCTTTGTTGATGTCATCCAGGAGATGACCTCCTTTCATTAAAATAGAGTATTGTACTATTGGCAGCTCCTTATGCATAATGCCTAACAATTTCATTCCGTTGCTGAGAGATCCTTTCCAGACAGGAGGAATGGTAACTTCAGGATCCGGACCAACGGGAGGCTGTACCGAACGGTCAAACTTTGTTGGTGTTTTGACAATTGGCTCCTCTGCAACTGTTTCTGCCTTTACTTCAGCGGCTTTTGTCACATCCTCTTCAACGATACCGGCGTTAACTGAGCCTTCTGCAACAAGGTTTACTTCTCCTTTCGGAACAAAGCTCGTTTGAACGTAGTTCTTGCCTTTTATATATTTTTGATAAACATTTTTAATGTCATCCATAGTTACAGCCTGGGTTCTGGCAAAATCTTCCATGAAGTAATTAGGATCATTCTTAAAAGTCTGATATTGCGCCAGCGTGAAAGATTTACTCAGGATGCTGCTGAAAGAGCTGTAAAAACTGGTTTCATTTCTTGCTTTTATCCTGGTAAGGTCATCTTCAGTGAATCCTTCCTTTTCGAACAGATCAAATGCTTCGAAGATGGCTTTTTCCACGTCATTCAGATTTACACCGGGATTGGCAGTAACGGAAATCCTGAAACTGCCTGCAAGCTCCTGTGAACGGTTCATTGCCATAACAGCTGAGGTTAGCTTCTTATCCTTTACAAGGATTTTATAAAGCGGAGTCTTTTTCCCGTTGGAAAGAAGATCACCAAGGTAATCGAGGGCATATGAATCCTCTGAGAATTGTTCCCCAGTGGGGAAGGCCATCGTAAGACGCGGAGCTTTTGCAAAATTATCTTCATGATAGAGCTTGATCGTTGATGATAAGGAGGCAGGTATCGGTTGCCGGGTTTCAATATTCTCTCCTTTTTTTATTTCGCCGAAATATTTTTCAACAAGAGCTCTGATCTCTTCCTTATTTATGTCACCGGCAATTACAAGTGTCGCATTGTTGGGGGAATAAAACTTCTTATGAAAAGCTTTTACATCTTCGACTGTTGCATTCCCAAGATCCTCCATTTCCCCTATAACATTCCAGCTGTACGGATGCTCTTTCGGATACAGATTTTTTAAAATAAGATATTCATTAAATCCATAAGGCTGGTTATCGACACCCTGCCGTTTTTCATTCTGGACGACATTCTGCTGATTCACAAAAGCGGCTTTTGTTACGGTATTTTCAAGATAGCCCATCCTGTCAGACTCAAGCCAGAGAGCCATTTCAACAGCATTCCTGGGAATGACCTCATAATACATTGTAAGGTCCTGATTTGTGCCTCCGTTCAATTCCCCTCCTGCACCCTGGATCAGTTTAAAAAGCTGATCTTCTCCGACATTCTCAGACCTCTGGAACATCATGTGCTCGAACAGATGTGCAAATCCGGTTTTGCCGGGAACCTCCCGACTCGATCCGACATGGAATATAATTGCGATCGCAGCAATTGGATCAGATTTGTCTTCATGAAGAATGACTGTCAGTCCGTTTGCCAGTGTATATTTTTCTATTGGAACGGAGATTTCCGGTCCGGTTACTTTTTTTGTGCAAGAAATAAGTGACACACCGAGTAGAATAATAAAAATGAATAATGATTTTTTCATACAGGCATAATTTGATATTAAGACATAATATTATTTAGAAGGTCGAAATTACTAAGAAAAAACGTGTTGAGGCTGTTTCTCTTATAAAAAAATTCTTATTTTTGCCCGTGAATTTGCGGGAGTAGCTCAGTTGGTAGAGCATAACCTTGCCAAGGTTAGGGTCGCGGGTTCGAGTCCCGTCTCCCGCTCAAACAAAAGAGGAAGCCAGACTTCCTTTTTTTCTATGTCTCACTGGGTATATATAATTTATTCTGAATCGGCGGACGTTTTCTATAAGGGTCAGACGGATGACCTTACAGAAAGGATTATACGGCATAACAACAGGTGGGAGAAGGCCACCCGTCATGGAGTGCCATGGAAACTGGTTTGGAGAATTGAGAAGCCTGACAGATCATCAGCAATGAACCTTGAAAAGAAGTTAAAACATTTGACAAGATTAAGATTAATAGAATTCATCCGCAAATATCCTGAAGGTGTCGCGGGCCCTGACGCCCTGACATTTATCGTCAGGGGTCAGGGTGCTGACCGCTAGCGTCAGCATTCGAGTCCCGTCTCCCGCTCAAACAAAAGAGCCACGCCAGTGGCTCTTTTGTTTGATGGCGATTCCAATTGAATCCAAGGCGCCGCAGGCGCCACAATTCCGTCTGTATCTACTTTTTAATCGGTCCCCAGCTATAGAGGACATCATTTTCAAGGTAGAGCCAGGAGCTTTTATAAATCCACTCTTCCTTGATGGTGTTGCTTGTTATAACCCTGTTGATCTTTAACGGCTTTCCCCAGCTATCCCTTACCATTTCAGCCGACATTCCTTTCCACACCTTCCCGGCTATCATCTTTGCAGCCATATTTGAGCCATACTTGTTCTCAAGGTAAGTGAACCTGCTTACTCCCTGCCGTTGCTGTTGAGATTGCTGAGGTTCTGCTTCCTGTACATTTTGCTGAGTTTGAGAAGTAGCTCTGGAAGCAACTGATACCTCGTTCATAACTGCATGACGTCTTAATATATAGCCCTCATTTTCATCAAAAACCACATGGAGATATGTGCTGTCGGCACCAAGGACTTCAACTTCAGATCCCGATGGAATTACAAGAATTACCGAAGTAAGATCATTTTTATCGGCAAAAAGACGGCTCGCTGATTTCAATGTGGCAGAGGATGTAACATTCTGATTTGTTGCCTGGTTTTGTTCAAGATCCTGCAGGATTACTGACCTGTTATCCTGTGCCGGAACTGAAAATGCCAATGAAAGGAGGATGAGTAACGAAAACAGCTTTTCCATGATGATTGTTTTTCTTAGCAAGCTCAAAAAGTGTACCATATTTATCCTGTAAATCCGTATATCGCATGCAGCGGAGGGTTAACAGGAAGCGGTTGAATGGCGCAATGGCGCAATGGCACAACGGTTTGAGTCATCTGACTCTTATTAGCATTACTCCATCCCTTAAAGGGAGAATCATCTTTTCAATATTGTTTTGCCGGCGTATCATTTCATTGAATTCAATGATACCCCTCGTCTGCTGGTCCTTTGCACTTTTATCCAGGACTTTGCCTCCCCAGAGCGTATTATCTGCAATAATGAAACCTCCGGGCCTTATTTTACGTATAATTATATTATAGTACTCTTTATATTCCCTTTTGTCAGCATCAATGTAGACAAGATCAAACGTCTGTTCCATTTCGGGGACAAGATCCTGAGCTCTGCCGATCAATTGCACTATACGGGATTCCAGTCCGGTCTTGATGAAATAGGATAGGCTGAATTCTTTCAGTTCATCATTGATTTCAATGGTAAAAAGCTTTCCTCCGGGTTTCAGACCTTTTGCAAGGCATATAGCCGAATACCCTGTGAATGTACCAATCTCAAGAATAAACTCCGGCCTGATCATCATGGAAAGAAATTCAAGCAGCTTTCCCTGAAGATGGCCGGCAGCCATATTGGGATTGACAAATTTTATATGAGTCTGCCTGTAGAGATCTTCAAGTACCGGGTCTTCGGGTGAAGTGTGTTCAAGAATATATTTCTCCAGCTTTTTATCCATTTTCATTTATATATCAGGGTCGACAAACGTGCCGGATCAAAGACTTCATTTGCGATATCCAGTAATTCTGATGATGAAATGTTATCTATTTTTCTGCAGATCTCTTCAAGTGTGTCGATTTTGTTGAAGACGAGAAGGCTTTTTCCGAGACTAAGCATGAGGTTTTCATGATTTTCATAACCTCTTGCAAGATAACCTTTTATCTGGTTCTTCGACCTGCTGAGCTGAACCGAACCGAGTTTAGATCTTCTCAGTTTGTTAAGTTCCGAATTAGCTATTGCGATGCTTTTTTCGAGATTTTGTCCGTCTGTTCCAAAGTAAATTGAAAAGATCCCGGTATCGTGGTATGCGTTATAATTTGACTCCACATTGTATGCAAGTCCGTTTTTTTCACGCAGGGAGAGGTTTAGTCTTGAATTTAATCCCTGTCCTCCAAGAATATTATTAAGGAGGAACATACCCATCCTCCGTTTGTCTTTAAAGTTGAAGGCCACATTACCGATAATGCAGTGATTCTGGTTGGTATCCTTCTTTTTTATTTGTAAAGATGGTTTGTATATTGCCGGATTAATGTTCCTGTTCTTTTTCTTTTTTGCGGGTACTGTCCCGAAGTATTTATTGAACAGACGGACTATTTTTTGCTCAGGAATGTTACCCACGGAACAAAACACTGTTTCGAAAGGATTATAATTCCGGGAAACAAAATCATTAAGCGTTTCCCGTGTAAATGATCTTACGGATTCCGGAGTACCAAGAATATTTCGTCCCAGTGGCTGACCTGAAAAAACCATCTCCTCAAAATCATCGAAGATCAGTTCCCCCGGATTATCGAGGTAAGAGTTTATCTCTTCGATGATCACATCTTTTTCTTTTGGAATTTCCTTTTCGGGGAAAAGTGAGTTAAAAGCAATGTCACTGATTATGTCGACGGCTTTTTCAAAATCTTCCTTTAGAACTGATGCATGGATAGTTGTTTCCTCCTTGGTGGTATATGCATTAAGTTCGCCACCTGCATTATCGAGGCAGCTCAGGATGTAATAAGCTTTTCTTTTGCGTGTGCCCTTGAAGAGCATATGCTCTATGAGGTGGACTATTCCATGTTCCGGTGTTTTCTCGTCACGTGATCCGGTATTGATTATCAGTCCGCAATGAGCAACCATGCCGTTGGTCCGGTGGTGTACCAGCCTGATACCGTTGGCAAGTGTATGGTAAAATAACTCCATTATAGGATTCTTATCAGGCTGTAAATGTACCACATCGGTAAAACCAATCCAAATTGATTTTTTTGAATTAAAGTTTTGCTTAAACCAAATTGAGATATATATTTGCAGTCCGAAAAGGAGGTGCCATAGCTCATCCCGATAACTATCGGGAGGTAGAGCAACGGACTGAAAACTTGAAGAAAGGATAAGAACAGATTGAATATATCTATCAAAGTTTTGCATACTCAAGATTGAGATATATATTTACTGGCCGAATAAAGGTGCCATAGCTCATCCCGATAACTATCGGGAGGTAGAGCAACGGACTGAAGGATAATAAAATATAAAGGTGCCATAGCTCAGTCGGTAGAGCAACGGACTGAAAATCCGTGTGTCCCCGGTTCGATTCCTGGTGGCACCACTTAAAACAGAGCGAGAGTGAGAGCGAGTCCTGAGACGAGCAACACTCTCTCTTTCTTTTGTTAATAATTTTCTGTTCAGTAAACATCGGAGTCCGATAACCAACAGGAATAATACCTATTTTTAAAACCAATATAAACTAAAG
>JADDYF010000085.1 GCA_015712185.1 Bacteroidales bacterium | reverse complement strand
ATGAGGTAATCCTGATATCTACTCCCGGGAAAGAAGCAGTCTTTCAATATACCACCACCGACCGGGACGGAAGTTTTAACTTCAGGATACCTGTCGATGATGAGCTGAAAGAATTAATCATTCAGCCTGACATAAAGAGTGAAAATCAAAAAATCTATATTGAATCGTCTTTTTCAGATCAATACCTCCCATATAAAATTGTCGTTGATTCATTTGGTAAGCTGCCTCCTTCAGTCTTGAGACAGAGCATTGTCTACCAGGTAAGAAAAATCTATGGTTCATCCTCTGCCGGAGGTTGTCTGACTCCTCCAATTCCATCGTTAAAACCGAAAAGATTCTACGGTAAACCCGATTTTGAATTGATAATGAAAGATTACATTCAGCTGGATTCAATGCCCGAGGTCTTTTTTGAGCTTATTCCACATGTCACCTTAACAAAAGTAAATTCAGTTTATGAAATTGCAATTACGGATGCATCTCATAAAAGATTAGAAGGACCGCCCTGTGTTATGATGGATGGAGTAATTATCAGGGACCTGTCAGCAATAGCCAGACTTGCCCCCGGCCTCGTTGAAAAAATTGATGTCTTCTGGGAAAAATACCGGGTAGGAAATTATCTGTTCAACGGCATCGTCAATGTAATTACTAAAACCGGTGATTTCACAAGCGGATCTCTCGCTGATGATGCAATAAGACTGCATTACAGAATTTTAGATCCAGTCTGCTCGTTTATTTCACCTGATTATTCATCTTCAGAAACAAGAAATAGCCCGGAAGCAGATTACAGGAACACCCTTTACTGGAATCCTTCTGTTAAGCCTGACAAAAATGGAAGGGCAATAATTGAATTCTGGACTTCAGATGTCAAATCCGATTATATAGTTAATCTGATGGGAATTACTTCAGAAGGGAAAACACTATCTCTGAATAAAACATTTAAAGTAAAGTAGGAATTATTAATTGAGATGAGACTGCTATTTTGATAATGAGAGCAAGCTACATCATAGAAAAATATTTCTGGCTGATCCTTATCGCAGCGATCTTCACAGGTCTGTGGTCTCCTGTCCCGGTCAATGCTCCCCCATTTGTTCCTAAATTACTGATGGGAATGATGCTGTTCCTTGCATTCCTGAAGATTGATGCTTTGCAGGTACTTGAGAACATGAGAAATTTCCGCCTGATGCTCTATATAGCTTCTGTCTATATGCTGATAATTCCTCTTGTTTTCTACTTCTCAGCTAAGATTTTTGATCCTGATCTCGCTGTCGGCATCCTCCTGCTGACCTCAATGCCTGCCGGAGTTTCAACACCTGTGCTCACCGATATTGCAAAAGGTAACATTCCTCTATCGATGAGCCTGGCTATAGTAACCCAGATGCTTGCTCCCTTCACTGTTCCGCTGCTGTTCTGGATGTTGGATATCAGTTCCCTTACAATAAATAAATTACTGATATTAAAAGATATCTCTGTTCTCGTTTTCCTTCCGATGATAATTTCCCAGGTTATAAAAAAATATTTTCCTGCGGTTATCTCAAAAACTCAGCATCTGTTCACTTCATTCAATGTGTTTTTGCTTTTTGCTTTTGTCTATGTGACAATCTCATCCCAGCGTAATATCATTCTTGAAAATCCGGCAGGCCTGATTTCGAAGGTTGTAATACTATACGTTGTATTCATCCTGCTTCATTTCGTCGGATACATGATCTGTCCGAAAGAATCCAGGGAGAACAGGATCGCTGTTACCATCGGCGCTGCCTATATGAATAACGGGATGGCAATAGTGCTGGCAGTATCATATTTTAAACCTGAAATTCTCGTTCTGATGGTCCTTTCGGAAATCCCCTGGAATACTCTCCTTGCTCCTTTTAACAAAGTTGCCAAAAGTATTCTTTAATTTGTAATCAGAAAATCCCTATGGAACACAGGCCGATCAGAAATACCGGTATCAGTATCCCGCCAGTCATTTTTGGAACCAGCGCTCTGGGAAATTTATATTCGGCACTGAGTGACGAGACAAAAATCGCTATCATAAAAGAATGTCTTGTACATGTTCCGAAACCTGTTGTTTTCGACTCAGCTGGAAAATATGGCGCCGGGCTGGCGCTCCTTAAGCTTGGGGAGATATTAAAAGATCTTAAGGCTGGTCCGGAGGATGTCATCATAAGCAATAAGCTTGGCTGGCTGCAAACCCCTTTGGCATCCCCCGAACCGGTTTTTGAAAAGGGTGTCTGGATGGATATTAAGAATGATGCCAGGCAGGATATCAGCTACGATGGTATGTTCAAATGCTGGGAACAGGGAAACGAATTGCTGGGAGGAGGATTCAGGCCACGGATGGTCTCAGTACACGATCCCGATGAATACCTGAGTACAGCAGAAAATAAGACGGAATTTAAGAAGCTGTTCAGTCATATTACAGATGCCTGCAAAGCCCTTGCAGAATTAAAATCACATGGAGAGGTAAATGCGACCGGTGTTGGCGCCAAGAACTGGAAAACGATTCAGCTGATTACCGGAGAAACTGATCTCGACTGGGTAATGTTCGCCAACAGTATGACAATTTACAGACATCCGAAGGATCTGCTGGATTTTATGGAAAAGCTTCATAAAAAAGGTGTGGCGATAATTAATTCCGCTGTTTTTCACGCCGGATTCCTGACAGGGGGCGATTTCTTTGATTATGTCCGCATCAAACCCGATTCCGCCGAAAACATAGCAAAGTTCAGATGGAGGGAAGAGTTCTTTGCAATTTGTAAAAAAAATAATGTAAGCCCTGCTGATGCATGTGTGCAGTTTGCCATGACACCCCCCGGCGTCGTAAGCATTTCGCTCAACACATCGAGGCCTGACCGGGTGAAAAATAACGTGGATTCTGTTAATTGTAAAATTCCATCAGAGTTCTGGAATGACATGGTCAGAAAAGGGCTTATTGACGCCGGCTACCCTTATCTTTCCTCAATATAAAAATTTGAAAATAAATGATCCGATTATGAAAAAAATGAATGCCGCTGTTTTAACAGAATACCGGAAAGTTGAATGGAAGAGTGTTGACATACCCTCTGTCTCGGGCAATGAAGTTCTGATCAGGATTGGATATGCCTGTATCTGCGGCAGCGACCAGCATGTTTTCCTTGGTGAATTTCATCCCCGGACCACACTTCCTCTGATACAGGGACATGAATTCGCAGGCACTATTGTGGAAACCGGACCGGAAGTGAAACGGTATAAACGGGGCGACCGGGTGGCGGTTGATCCTATAATCTGGTGCGGTCACTGCCCGGCATGCAAGCGGCATCATTACCCTGCCTGTACAACTTTAAAACTGGTCGGCATTGACCTTGATGGCGGTTTCAGCGAATATATGAAAGTCCCTGAAACAATGCTTTACAGGGTGACTGACAACATCCCGGATGAACATGCTGCTATGGTCGAGGTATTGTCAATCGGATTCCATGCCTGCAAGCGCGCAGGAGTAAAATCCGGTGACAGCGTTGTCATCTGGGGCGCCGGTAAGGTTGGCCAGAGCATACTGCAGGCGCTGAAGACAAAAACGCAAAACACTGTGATCATGGTCGATATCCTCGACGAGAGGCTGGCAATAGCTAAAAAAACATACCCCGATGTGAACATCATCAACGCAGCTTCGACTAATGCTGTTGATAATATAAAGGAACTAACCTCTGGTGAAGGAGTCGATATTGCATTCGAAGCAGTCGGACATGCAACGGATCTGCCCGGGGTGTTAAATCCGGTAAGAGGCTGTATACAGGCAATACGGGGCGGCGGCACTGTTTGTGTTCTGGGCTTATCATCCGAGCCATCTCCTGTTGTCATGAAAGAACTGATCTGGAAAGAAGGTATGATCATGACATCCCGCGTTTCGCATGGAGAATTTGCAGAGACGATCGAAAACCTGAACAGGGGAACCCTGAAGCCCGACGCCCTGGTGACAGACATCTTACACCCGTCCAAAACACAGCAGGCATTCGAGATGCTTGAGGAAGAGCCCAGGAAACACCTGAAAATCCTGTTAAAATTCAAGGAATGAGAATCGATGCTCACCAGCATTTCTGGTTTTACAACAATACCGATTATAGCTGGATCGATGACGGGATGATGGTATTGAAGCGTAATTACCTCCCCGAAGATCTTCAGCCGGAGTTAACGAAGGCCGGATTCTCAGGGTCGGTTGCTGTACAGGCAAGACAGAAAACAGAAGAGACACGCTGGCTGCTGCGGCTTGCAGATCAGTATAGTTTTATCAGGGGCGTCGTAGGGTGGGTTGATCTGTGTTCAGAGACAGAATTAAAACAGCAGCTCGATGAATTCAGCAAATCAAAAAAACTGGCTGGCGTAAGGCATGTAGTACACGACGAACCTGAAGATGACTTCATGCTGCATGATGATTTCCTGAGGGGCATCAGCCTTCTGAAAGATTATGATCTGACTTACGATTTGCTTTTGTTCCCGAAACACCTTCCGGTCGCCCAGATGCTTGTTTCCATGTTCCCCGAACAGAAATTCGTGCTCGACCACATCGCCAAGCCTCCTATCAAAAACAATATTATAGATCCATGGAAGGAAGATCTCTTCCGGCTTGCAGAACATAAGAATGTATGGTGCAAACTATCAGGTATGGTTACCGAGGCAGACAGAAGAAACCAGAGACCGGAAGATTTCTATCCATGGCTGGATGTTGCTTTCGAAGCATTCGGCACAGACAAGCTGATGACAGGCAGCGACTGGCCGGTCTGCCTGCTGGCTGCAGAATACAAAGATGTTACTGGCATCGTACAGGAATACATTAAAGAAATGCCTGCAGGTGCCCGGGAGAAAATCCTGGGAATGAATTGTATTGATTTTTATGGACTGGATTCCGGGTAGCAATAATGGAAAACAGTTACGTTAGTTGGGAACATTATTAGACATCAATTTAATATTAAACAGTAAAATGTACAGGATAGGATTCATCGGTCTGGGCATTATGGGCAAGCCTATGGCAAGAAACCTGCTCAAAGCAGGTTATCAGCTAGTAGTTTACGATCGGAATAAAGATGCTGTAAAAGAACTCGTGAATTCAGGAGCCGCCGAAGGAAAGTCACCCTCTGATGTGGCATCACGGTCTGAAATCATTTTCACAATGCTTCCCAATTCGCCGGATGTAAAGGAGGTGGCGCTTGGCGATAATGGAATTATCCACGGGGCAAAATCCGGTTCTGTTTTTATAGACATGAGTTCCATAGCACCTCTCGTCTCAAAGGAGATATCAGGAAAGCTTGAACAGAAAGGGGTTGTCATGCTTGATGCACCGGTAAGCGGCGGGGAACCGAAAGCAATTGAGGGCACCCTTGCTATTATGGTCGGAGGACCTGAGGAGACTTTCAACAATGTTAAAGAAATCCTTGGAGCTATGGGATCGTCCGTGAAGCTGGTGGGTGACATCGGAAGCGGTAATATAACCAAGCTGGCAAACCAGATCATTGTGGCATTGAATATTGCGGCCATGGGTGAAGCAATGGTTCTTGCGACAAAGGCCGGCGTTGACCCTGAGAAAGTCTACCAGGCGATACGCGGAGGTCTGGCCGGCAGCACGGTAATGGATGCCAAGATGCCCATGATCCTTAACGGAAACTTCAAACCGGGTTTTCGTATCGAGCTTCATATCAAGGACCTGATGAATGTTATGGAAACGGCAAGGGAACTCGATGTACCGGTATCTCTTACAGACCAGGTTCTGGAGATGATGAAGACGCTCCAACGCTCCGGAAAAGGGAAGGACGATCATTGCAGTATCATCCGTTACTATGAAGACCTCGCAGGAGTCGAAGTCAGGAAAAAATAGGAAAAGGCCTTTATACTTAATGACAAAGAGCTAAAGCAACATGTTAAAATAGAGATGCCTGAACCCCGTAGAGCCTGCCCCGCAACAGCGGGGGGCGATATGTTTGTAGTTCCGGGTCGGGATAAAGATATAACGGTTCAGCAGGGGTAACTTTTTTCAGGATTGGTTGATAAAAATCTCCCGCTTCTTAAAGGTGACATAACTTTCTTAAAAATGAAATTAATTACTTTAAATTGATATGTCTCTCTGTGCATTTCAGCATAACTTTATTTAAACTAAAATCTTAAGCTATGAAAACAAAAATCTTTTTATTTTTCTGTTTCTGTCTTTTATTTGGAGTTGGACTGACTCAGCTTTCTGCACAAAACGGACAGAATGGCAACGGATCAGTTACCTATTTATATTGGTGTGATGTTTTCTCCCATTCAGTTATAAATGATGAGGGTGATGAGATCGATTATCTGGAAGGAACAGTGATCTGGCACAACATTGATTTTTTTAAAGACGGAGAGAACTACAGATCGGTCGGCCATGCAGTTGACGTTGATGTTTACAGTACCGAAACAGGTGAAACTTTTAAAGTAAGTGCTTCAAACGATTTTCAGGCTTCCACGCTTTCTACAACCAGGAAATTCAACTTTATTGGAAATAATGGCAGCCACTATGTAGGTCGGTGTACGATTCAGGTTGTCCTTACAGATGAACCACCTTATTTTTATTACATATACACTTTTGAAAAACTTGTTTGCCCCGGAAATAATTAGTGTAACATTACAACATTCCCTGCTCTTCAAGCCATTTCCTTACCCTCTCATGCTCTGCAAGGTGTTTTGATTCAATGGTTTTAACAATATTCGAAAACCTTTCCTCGTTACGGATATTGTTAAAACACTGTTCGTGCTTTATCATGGTGACCCACCATAAGGGGAAGGTATTCTTTTTTGAAAACTCATCGAGGTATTTGTATGCTTTCCCCTTTTCCCCCAGGAATGCAAATGTGCATGCCAGATCGTATTGAGCAGCTTTTGACCGTTCCTGACCCCTGCTTAGCTTTATGTCTTCTTCACCGTATCTGATCTGCTGCCTGAAATACTCTTCTGCTTCTCTCTTTTTGCCTACATTCCAGAAAGCATACCCGACACGATGTGATCTCGCGAGATTCAGAGCACCGGCTTTCTGATATTTGTCAACTACTTCTCTGGCCTGATCATATGCTTCTTCATTACGGTCGGAAAACACACAATAATATCCCAGGAGATTTGCAGATTCCAGATAGCTTGCCGAATCTATTCTTTCATGCTGCTTCTTAAGTTTTAAAGCTTCTTCAAAATTTCCTAGAGAGAATTCTATCCACGATGTATTACCCCACCAGCTAGCTATTCTACCATCCAGGACTAATGCTTCATCATAACAATTTCTCGCTTTTTCAGGGAATCCTGCATCGATATATATACGTCCCATATACCTTAATATTTTCGGACGATCCTGGCCACGAACAAGGTTTAATGCTTTGTAATTGTTCTCAAGACCCTTAACATAATCGTCCAATACCCATAAAAAGATATACGATTTCCATTCATAGGCGGCATAATAGTTAGGATTAATTTCCAGGGCTTTATCATAATTCTTCAATGCTTCTTCAGAATCTCCGTTTGCCCTGTAAAACTGTCCTTTTATAAAATAAGCTTCATCAAGTTTATCATCGTATGAAAGAGCTTTCCCGGCCAGGACCAGACAGGAATCCAGAAATCCTTCCTTAAAATAGTTTTCATAGTAATATCTTTTCCAGTGCAGAAAAGCCAGGCCTGTATATGCTCTTGCAAAAGCAGAATCTTTTTCAATAGCAGCATTGTATAAATTGGCAGCAGCCTGATAGGAACTCATACTACGGGTGTTTTCATAATCCTTTTGATACTCGTTTGCTTTCAGGTATGATTCGAATGCTGTGTTACTAAGAGTCGGGACTTTGTCAATTAATTGTTTTTCTGCAGGAGTTAATCTTGACTTTAATTCTGATGCTATGTTTTGCGCAACCAGGCTCTGGATCCTGAAGAACCTTTTAGTATTTTTCATCACGCGCTGGTACGAATCTCCCCAGATGTGCCTGTCAGTGGAAACCTCAATTAACTGAATCCTGATACGGAATGACCTTCCAACCTTCTGCCCGCTCCCTTCAACAATATAATTCACATCAAGCTCTTTCCCGATTACAGGAATGGTTTTAGTACTGTTCCTGTACTGCTCAACAGAGGTACGGGAAATCACTCTGAGCTCTTTTACCTTGCTGAGATTATTGAAGATTTCTTCCATTAACCCGTCATATAAATACTGGTCAGAAGTATTGTCGCTAAGGTTTCTAAAGGGGAGGATGGCAACTGATTTTTCGGGAATTGTTTCCGGAGTTCTGTTCCTGTTTGAAACATCACCGGCAAAAAGTGTAATGCCCAGGTAAATTATAAACGCCAGTATCAGGATAGCCGCTGTAGCAAAAATAAAAGTCCGTCTGGTTGATTTTGTTTGTTCCGGTTCAAGCTCCTCCGGAACAGGTTTGCTTTCTTCCCGGCTTCCAAAGCCTTCTTTCAAAAGTTTCCCCGGAGGATATCCGAAGTATTCATGAAAACAGGAAATAAAATAGGAAGGGCTGCTGAATCCTGTTCTATATGCAATTTCAGAAATTGTCAAAGCTCCGTCCTGAAGCATTTCCAGCGCTTTCTGAAGGCGTAACTCACGTATAAACTGGTTTGTTGTTTTTCCTTTTATTCTATTAAGCCGATGGTTTAAGCGGTAAAGACTCATACCTGATTCCCGGGAAAGTTCGTTAGCGCCAAAATCT
>JADDYF010000058.1 GCA_015712185.1 Bacteroidales bacterium | reverse complement strand
GCAGCACTTGGGTTTGTACTCCGGTTTATCAGACAGCAGCGGAAGCTTGAAGAGTTGGAGGCCAGACATCTGAAAGAAATAAATGAATTCAAAGACCGGTTTTTTACGAATATCACCCATGAATTCCGTACACCACTGACCATCATTAAGGGTATGGGCAATCTGATCAAAGCCCGGCCAGAAGAGTGGATGGGGGCCGGTCTGCAGAAGATAGATACCAATAGTGACATTCTTCTGCGGCTGGTGAACCAGATGCTCACTCTGGCAAAAACCGAAGCAGGCGCCATATCTGTTAACTTTGTCAGAAGAGACATAAACAAGTACCTGGCCTACCTGGTCGAGCAGTTCAGTTCGGAAGCTCTCAGAAGGAAAATAGATTTGAGATTTACATCAGCGGGAGAACCATTCGAAATGGATTTTGATCCTGAAAAACTGATGCACATTACAACCAACCTGGTATTTAATGCCCTGAAGTGTACTCCTGAGGGCGGCAGGGTTGAAGTTGCCACAGTTATTGAGGATGATGGAAAAATGTTCTCCATCCGGGTCAAAGACACTGGAATCGGTATTGAAAGAGAACATCTGGACCATCTGTTCGACCGTTTCTACAGGGTAGAACACCAGCTGTCTCCTGGTGGTACTGGTATTGGCCTGGCCCTGACAAAAGAAATGGTTCAACTCCTGCAAGGGACAATTTCTGTTAAGAGCATTAAGGGTGAGGGTTCTGAATTTACAGTTCTCCTTCCCGTCACCCGCAATGCACCGTTGTCTGACACCCCGGAAGCGGCAGACCTGATCAAAGTCACAGATGATCAGTACGAAAAGACCAGCTCTTACGGAGAACCTCTTTATCCGCGGCAATCCACCGAAGAGCTGCTTTCCGTCGTGGCAGCCGGTCAGGCTAAACTGCCTCTGCTGTTGATTGTAGAGGATAGCTCAGATGTTGTGTTATACCTGCAGGCTATCCTCAAATATGAATACAGGATAGAAGTAGCCGAAAACGGAGAAATCGGCATAAAAAAAGCTCTGGATATCATACCGGATATCATTTTGAGCGATGTAATGATGCCAGTCATGGACGGGATTGAAATGCTGGAAAAAGTAAAGAATGATATCCGTACCAGCCACATCCCCGTTGTGATGCTGACGGCGAAGGCTGACATTGACTCGCGGCTGGCCGGACTGGAAAGGGGGTCTGATGCCTACCTGGCCAAACCTGTCGATGAAAGAGAGCTGCATATCCAGCTGAAAAACCTGGTGGAACTCAGAAAAAGACTGTACGAGCGATACAGATCACTGGAGAAATTTCCGGAGACTTCCGATATTAACATTAAAAAAGAGGATGAGTTCATGATAAAAGTGAGGCAGGCTCTGGAAACCAATCTCAAAGATGATGAATTCGGAGTCTCACAGCTCTGCAGTGAACTATCAGTCAGCCGTGCCCAATTATACAGAAAATTCAAATCTGTGAGTAACAAAACAGTAGCTGATTATTTCAAATCCCTGAGGTTATACAAAGCCAAAGAATTACTTTCGACAACGAACCTCAACGTTACGGAAGTAACTTACCTTGTTGGTTTTAAAAACGTCTCACACTTCAGTCGCGAGTTTACATATGAATTCGGGAAACCCCCCAGCGAATTCCGGAAATAACTATCTTTTTCAGGTAACCACAACCAGCAAAAACACATTTGAGATTTACAGCAAACTTTTAGAGACTGTAAGCAAAACACATTATAAACCACTGGTTTAACTTTAGTATGAATATTTAGAAAATTCAAACTAAAGCCATTTATTATGAAAAAATCAGAGTATTTTCTTTTGGTCATGATCTTCCTTTGCGCTTCCTGCGCAAAAGATCAGTGGAATGATCCTCCGGGCCTGTTGCCTGGAAATAACAGTCCGTTCAACCGGATTTCTCCGCAGATTAAAATTGCGGTTGTTTCTGATATACACTACATGGATCCTTCCATAGCGCCTGATGATCCTGAAAATAATCAATACTGGCAGGATTATGTATCACACGATCGTAAGATTTTTGAACTCAGCGATCCCATTTTCAGAAAAGTTGTTTCTGAACTGATGGTTGAAAAGCCTGATATCCTGCTTATCCCGGGAGATCTGGCAAAAGAAGGGGAATTGTTATGCCATGAGACAGTGAAAGGTCTTCTTGAGCAACTGGAGAACGAGGGTATACAGGTTTATGTAGTACCGGGAAACAATGACATCGGCAACCCGGATGCAAAAGATTATAAGACCGACCCTCCATCAGCTATCCCAGGTATTACTGAAGAAGATTTTGCTACAATATTTGAGGATTTTGGATTCAATGAGGCTTTATACAGGGATGAAAACTCATTGAGTTATATCTGTCAGCCACATGAAAAGTTATGGATTTTAGGGATTGACGGAGTCAAACGCTCTGCTTCCGGTGTAAGCGGTGCGATAAATCCTGCCACACTTGTCTGGATACAGGAAAAGATGATTGAAGCCCGCGAAAAGAATATCGAAGTGCTGGCGATGATGCATTATGGTATTGCTGAACATTATACCGGACAGAAGAACCTGGAACCTCTCATCAAGAGTTCAAAGGATAATGCAATTGCCCTGATGAATGCCGGAGTCAGACTTATATTTACCGGTCATTATCATGCAAACGATATTGTCTATTTCACAAATGAAGGAGATACTCTGTCAGATATTCAGACCGGCTCTCTGGTAACTCCGCCATACTCATACAGGATGATGAAACTGGATGATAATTTTATAAAAATCGATACCAGGAGAGTAACCGGAATAGATATAGAATTGCCCGGAGGTAAAGATTTTGTAACCTGGTCTGACGAATTGATTACCAATAGGCTCAACGGCTTTTTTACATACTATGGTGCTTACGTACAAAAAATTTACCAGATTCCAGCGGAAGATTACCCCATTACCGTTCCCTATATCATAAAAGCATATAAAGCATATTTTGCAGGAGATGAAACAATAAGCCTTGAAGAAATGGAAAAAATAACGGATCTTGGCCAGAGTGTTCCCAGTGTTTTGCCTTTGCTTGACAGCTTCTGGAGCGACCTCCTGCCGGGAGACAATAAAATTCATATTATGCTGAAGGAAATACATGGACCTGTGGGTCCTGTTCGTCACAGGTAAGTATAAATCAACGATACCTCTGTTCGTGTTTTCAACTGGTGCTGTCTCAAAAGATTTCGTCTGGCTGTTAATAACTGCCTGTCCTGTTTTTCATGAAATCAGACTCTACACTAAAGGTTTATAATAACTCTCTAAACCACTGAATTACAGAAAGGAATATTAAGCACGTTAAGCAGAAAAATTTGAGTCATCCGGGAATTATCGTGCTTTAATATCGTAAGCCATCAGAGCATTGGTGTGCCTCAGGTATAGAATTCCGTTGTGGATTACCGGGTGTGCCCAGAAAGGACCTGGATCGCCCAGGGTAACCTTGAACCTGCTGACCAGATCGAATTTCTCAGGATTTGGCTTTACAAGGCCGACATTCCCGTTCCTCTCTTCATATATGTATAGCATTCCTTCGGCAGAAATAACAGAACCCTTGGTGTTCCAGGTCTGCTCCCACATTTTTTTACCGGTTTTCCAATCGATACAGCACCAGTTCCCCGTATTATTGTTTATCCAGTTTGAACCGTAGATAGAACCATTTACCAGTACAACACCGCCATGGTGGTCATCCAGAACAAGATCAGTCCATAAAAATTTTGCACTCTTTCCGTCATCACCAATTCTGACCATCATACCGCCGGTGTCATAACCTCCCGTAACATAGGCCATTCCATCTTTGTATAATGGTGTTGTGCATTTGATAAGTTCAAATTTCCGCATGCCGGGATCACTTGACTGTTCATGTGGTACTTTCCAGAGTATTTCGCCATTTGAAGCATCTACCGCATAAAAGTGTCCCATAGAAGCGTTTATAATCATTTTTTTACCAGCATAGCTGACGAGGATGGGAGATACATAGCACGGTTTGTCATTAAGACTGGCAGATCTCCAGATGACAGCTCCCGTTGCTTTATTCAGGGCAATTGTCATAGTCTCGGGCCCTCCCGGTGAAAAATAAATCTTGTTACCGTCTATCAGGAGCGATTCTGCAATACCCCAGTTGCCATAAGTGCCTTTGTTCAGTTCGCTGGCCTTATACGACCAGATAATTTTTCCTGTTGTTCCGTCAATGCATGCAAGGTCACCCAATCCGCTGCAGGTGTAGACCCTGCTGCCTTCGATAGTTGGAGTAGCCCTGCTATCTGGTGTAGCTCCTGTCCAGGCACGGCCTATAACAGTATTCCACAGAACCTTGCCGTCCATGCTTAGCGCATAGAGTATATCTTTCTTGCCTGAGAGTCCGGTTATATATATTGTATTTGCACCGAACGAAGGTTGTGAGTAACCTTTCCCGAGTTCGAGGTTGGACCAGAGCATGGTCGGACCGGCGTCGGGCCATGACTTCATCAGTCCTGTTTCAGCTGATATACCTGTTCGGTTTTCCGGCCGCCATTCGCTGACCTTCTGTGCCTGGAGAATTCCTGAAAGCAATGCTAAAAGGATGAATGATAATATTTTTGTTTTCATACAATTACAGGTTCGTTTTACATAATAAAAACGGTTATATAATTTTTTCAATGATTCTTGTACAAATCACTTAACAACTTTGATGCAAATTTTCAAATCAATAATTACGATTTTAGAATAATTCACTTATCATAATGAAAGTTCATATTCCAGGCTATCCTGCTCTCGCTCTCACTCTCGCTCTGTTTTTATTCCTGTCATCCACGGACAATCCTCTTTGATTTCGCAGTTCCTGCATCCAACGAGTTTTGATATCACTGGAATAACGATGAATCCAATAACTACGAATGATATTGTCAGATAGAGGATCGGCTCTGAATATGCAGTGATAATCAGATATACAGCAACAGCCAACGGGACAAACCAGTTAGGGAACTGAATGCCTAAATTCCTTCGGAAGACTTTTCTGAACGATTTATTTTCTTTTCTTCGAAAAAACATTGAAGAAATTTTTCCATATCCGCATGGACAGGCAAATGTATCATAATGATGGCAGTAAGGGCATATTTTTGCCCAGAACCAGACAACACTAAACACTGCATATGTTCCGAAAGCGATTGCCCATGAAAATGAAACCTGATAAATAATTATAAATCCAAGCACAAAAAGCAGTAGTGTAGGGATATTATCCAGCAATACCAGCCATAAGGGGATTTTCCTTGAATGGCAGGGTGAGTTAACGGGGCTATTAGGGATCTCCATTATCTTATAGTCCTCAATTTATCCGGTTGATATCAGTCAATTTTATAAACAAAGATCATAAAATAAATGGATGTTCGGGTTTGACCATTATTGAGATAGATTTTAAGTGTCCCGTAAATTGAATAAATCAGGTAATAATCAGGTATTAATTATGCGTTAAAAGGAAAAAAGAGACAGTAATCACGAACAATTAAATCCTGCTGCCCGATTCATAGGCCTGCCGGATCGTTGGTTACCCCTAATCAGAATCGCTAAGTTTGACAATTCAGGGTTTGTCTGTCCTGAATGGTGATGCCGGCAGCCCTTCCTTATTGTAAAGGTTAGCTCCTTCGGGATTGTCTGCCCAGCCATAACGCACATACATAGGATTCGGGATATTATTGTTCCAGATAATAACTTTATCGCCTTCGAGCTTTGCATTTGCCCAGACGAAGTGTCTGTCTTCGCCTGCAATGGCGAATTGTGACAATTCGCCGCCATCTTTGGCAATCAGGCCGCTGCCTGTATTTGTGAATGATATGATTATCCTGTTGCCATTTACTGAGGAAGACTGATAAAGAGGCCCGGAGCAGACCGTGTTTTCACCGTATGCAAGTTTTTCTGCCGCAAGAGCCATCCGTTCACCCACATCCTTTTTATTCAGCGGATGAATATCATTCCATTCCCCCAGGTCAATAGTGACAGCCATGGCAGTGTTCGGGACCGACAGCGTCTTCATCTGTTGCTCGCGCAGCTCAGCCCATCTGCTCTCTGTGGGATAATAGGCAACTTCCATGAAATTCGGAAGCTGCGCATAAATGAATGGCAGTATTCCCAGGTTCCATTTGCTCCTCCAGTCTGTTATCAGAGCGGTCATGATCCTGCTGTAACCGGCAGGTCTCTGCGTGTTGGCTTCACCCTGGTACCACAGGAATCCTCTGATGGCATAGCTGGTCACCGGCGCTACCATTGTGTTATATAGTCCGGATGGTTCATTCTGCGGATTAATTCTGTTCTGATCTGATCCTTGTTCTCCTCCGGAACCCAATCTGTCGGCCGGCTGCAATGCCATACCAACCATATATTCCCATTCACCCCTCAGATCAATAATTCCTTCACCGGTTACCAGTGAATAATTCTTGTCAGGAACAAATCCCCCTTTGCCGGATGTATTGGTAATTCTTACAACTATGATATTTTTCCCCGGTCTCAGGATGCCGGCAGGTATTTCATAGCGGCGGGGTGGATACTGATAAGTTATGTTACCCACCTTCACTCCATTTATATATGTCTCGTCCGCATCAACAATCCTTCCGAGGAACAGTTTTGCCGGCTGTCCGGATACGGACTCTGGTAAGATGATCTCCTTCCTGAACCAGATAATTCCATGAAGGTCCCTTGTTCCCTGATCATCCCAGTATCCCGGCATCCAGAACTTATGCCAGCCACGGGGTACAAATGAGGTGTCGTACCATTTTACCGGTCCGTCAATCCCTTTATCAGTCTGTGGGATCTTCCCCGATGGTGCAGGGACCTGTCGGTTCTGCGCCTTAACATTCCGATCGAAGAAAGAGGAATCCCTGAATTGCTCCAGCCGTGTTGCATAAGGTTCAAATCCCCTGAATCCTTCGGCGCTGACCCAGGCTTCTGCAGGTGTTCCGCCAACACTGGAATTAATAATGCCAATTGGCACATGATATTTGTTGAATAATTGTTTCGCAAAAAAATATGTAACTGCCCCCATCGGTTTAACAGTCGCAGAGCTTGTTACCACCCACCGGGAATTGGGGAGGTCGTCATGAACTTTTCTTACATCAGATGCGGTCGGTACAAAAAAATTCCGGATGTAAGGATAATGTGCGGAAGAGATCTCATCGGGGTATTTTTCTTTGACCCGCTCCATCTGAAGAACCATATTTGACTGGCCGGAACAGAACCAGACGTCTCCGACGAGGATATCGCTGACAGTTATTCTGTTGTTTCCCGAAATTTCCATTGAATATGGTCCGCCGGCTTTCATGGGCGGAATCAATATCAGCCAGTTTCCTGCTTTATCTGTCGTGGTACGATAGGTTCTTCCGGCAAATCTGATTGTGATCTTTTCACCAGGTGAAGCCCATCCCCATATTTTCAGCTTTGTGTCCCGCTGAAGGACCATCGAATTGCTGATCAGCTGAGGAAGCTTTACTTCTGCAGAACCTGATAAAGTGAGCAGGAAGCAGATCAAAGCAATGAATGCTCTTTTAAAAATTTTAGCCATTTTACCATTATAAATTAATTATCTGTGATGCTGCTGTGAAATCCTTTAAAGAATTATAAATGATTAATACCTGATATTCCTTATGCGTCTGTTTTTAAAACTAAAATAATTAAATTTAACCATTTATAATATTTACATGATCTAAGGAAATCATAGAACTGAACTGGCTGAAAAGATCATGGCCATTCTAAATATTGTACCGGTTGATATGATTTTTGCCGGCGGCGCAACCCATCCCGGTAACACAATATTCAATCTATACCAGGAAACCAATTTACTTTAAATTATATGAAAAAGCTAATCGTTGTCATTACAGTATTAATTGCATTGAACTATCCAGCAAGATCACAAGATGTTGAAAAGCATGCTCCCGTGGGATATGATATTCCCCGTACAGGAATTTTGCATGGCAGAATTGATACGGTCACCTACGCCTCAAAAACGGTCGGTACAAACCGCAGGGCAATTATCTATACACCGCCGGGATATTCAAAAAGTAAAAAATATCCTGTATTATACCTTCTGCATGGTATCGGCGGCGACGAAAAGGAATGGCTAATTGGCGGCCAGCCACAGGTTATCCTGGATAACCTGTATACTGACAAAAAGATCGATCCGATGATAGTGGTAATGCCCAATGGCAGGGCCATGAAGGATGACCGGGTGGGTAAAAATATGATGGCGCCTGACAGAGTACAGGCCTTTACAACTTTCGAAAAAGACCTGCTTAATGACCTCATCCCGTTTATTGAAAAGAAGTTTCCTGTAGTTAAGGACCGGGAGCACCGTGCCGTTGCGGGCTTGTCGATGGGCGGAGGGCAATCGCTTAATTTTGGACTGGGCAACCTTGATGTGTTTGCCTGGGTAGGCGGATTCTCGTCAGCTCCGAATACCAAACCTCCTGAGCAGCTGGTACCAGATCCTGATGAAACCAGAAAGAAGCTTAAGCTGCTCTGGATCTCGTGCGGTGATGCTGATGGACTAATTAATTACAGCAAACGCACACACGACTATCTTAACGCAAAAAACGTTCCTCATATATATTATATTGAACCAGGTGTACATGACTTCAAAGTCTGGAAAAACAGCCTCTACATGTTCTCCCAACTTATCTTCAAACCGGTCGATGTATCCAAATTCAACAAATACAGCCTTCTGGGGATGCCAGCTCCTTCCAATATCAGGGGAGGTAAATACCCGCAGATAATGCCTGATGGCAGTGCAGTATTTCGTGTAAGAGCTCCTGATGCACAAAAAGTCCAGGTCGATCTGGTAAAGAAGTACGATATGGTGAAAACCACCGAGGGAGTATGGGAGGTGACAACCGATTCCCTTACAGAAGGATTCCACTATTATTCCCTGATTGTCGACGGATTGGCCGTTGCAGACCCTGCAAGCGAGGCATTCTACGGAATGGGACGCATGGCAAGCGGGATTGAAGTCCCCTTCAGCGGGGATGGCTATTACGCCGTAAAAGATGTCCCGCACGGAGAGATTGCCATTAAAAGATATTTTTCCACAGTATTCAATGCATGGCGTCAGTTCTATATTTATAAGCCTGCCGTGTATGATGTCAATACTGACCAGAAATATCCTGTGCTTTATATCCTGCACGGGGGAGGCGAAGATGAGCGGGGCTGGGCTACGCAGGGCAAAACAGACCTGATACTGGATAATCTCATCGCAGCCAATAAAGCAAAACCTATGTTAATCGTGATGCCTGACGGGAATGTCGCAGGGCAACAGGGCTTTGGGGAGAATACCTTAAGGATGTTTGAAAGAGAACTTAAGCAATGTATTATCCCGTTTGTAGAGAAGAACTATCGTGCAGAGACCGCACTAGGCAACCGTGCCCTTGCAGGATTATCGATGGGTGGTCTTCAGACGCTCTATGCTGGTATCAACAATCCTGAAATGTTCCCTTACCTGGGGGTGTTCAGCTCAGGCTGGATAATGCCTGCCCAGAACGACCTTGCCAATAAACAATATGATTTTATTAAAAATAATCCCGAAAAGATAGGTTCTCTTAAGCTTTTCTGGATTGCAATGGGCGGGAAGGAAGACATTGCTTATAACAACTGCCAGGCCATGCTAAAAAGACTGGATGGGCTGAAAGTAAGGTATACGTACAGCGAATACCCCGGCGGACATACCTGGCCTGTCTGGAGGAACAACCTGTACAATTTTGCACAGGTGCTGTTCAAATAAAAACATGTGTTAATTTAGTGAACAAATTGTAATAGAAATATGAAAAGGAAAAGTCGTTTAATTGTAATTCTTGCAATGGCGCTCGTACTGCCGGTCACTATGATGATGGTGATTATGATAGCAGGTACAGGGTGCAATGTTTCTTCTGCCAGGCCGGAAGGTCCGTGTGATATCTATGCCGCTGCTGGCGCCCCATGTGTGGCCGCCCATAGCAGCACGCGTGCGTTGTATGCATCCTACAACGGTCCGCTGTACCAGGTTATGCGTCAGTCGGACGGAAAAACCCTTGACATTGGTGTGGTGAGGTCAAGCAAAGGCGACCCGGGAGGATATGCCGATGCTGCGGCACAGGATAAATTCTGCTCAAACACCTATTGCTGGATCACCATTCTCTACGACCAGTCGGGTAAAGGCAACCATCTGACACAGGCGCCCCGCGGCGGATTCAGCGGTCCGTCAATGGGAGGGTTCAACAACCTGCCGATTGCTGACATGGCCCCGGTTACAATTATGGGACATAAAGTCTATGGCATTTTCATCGAGCCCGGTATGGGACTTCGTGATGACGACCCTGTTGGTACAGCTGTCGACGATCAGGCTGAGGGTCAGTACTGGGTCGTTAACGGCCATCACTACAACTCCGGATGCTGCTATGATTATGGCAACGCTGAGATAGACAGCCGCGATGACGGCGACGGCACCATGGAAACCACATACTACGGCAATGCCACTGCATGGTATCATGGACAGGCTCCCGGTCCATGGATAATGACCGATCAGGAGAATAATCTGGTGGGTTGTGTTAATCCCTCCCCCAATGACAAATATTGTCCCGACCTTCCCAGCATCACATGGCGATTCGTAACCGCCACAGCCGACGGCGAACCCCACCACTGGAGATCAATGGGCGGCGACGCGCAGAAGGGCGACCTTAAGGTTATGTTCGACGGACCACGAGTCATAAATGACAGAAGCAGCTATGACCCGATGCGCAAGCAGGGAGCAATCCTTTTAGGCAACGGTGGCGACAACAGTGTCGGTTCGCAGGGTACCTTCTATGAAGGTGCAATGACCGCCCCGGGCACCTTCCCTTCACAGGAAACAAATCAGAAGATCCAGGCTAACATTGTGGCTGCTAAGTATGATGTTCAGCGCCTGGCTATTGCCCCTGCGGATGCAACAGATACTCCTCCGGGATTGCAGACATTCTCACCCGAGTCATCACAGAAAACTACCGTATCTTTCACAAATATTACCGGGGCCCCTGTGAGTAACCTCAAATTGAGCATTTCTGTGCCGAAGGATTGGAAATCAGTAGTAACAGATTCTGAAGAATCGTCAAAGACATTCACCAATACAATTGCCCCGGGAGAGAGAGTGAGTGCAACGTTCCAGGTCACCTCCGGATCAGAGACCTTTAACGGCGATCTGATCGGTCAGGCTTCATGGACGATAGAGAAAAACAGCAAAATTCAATCTGAAACAGCTGTTGAAAAAGTACGTAATGTCAATCCGATCAGGATAAATGAATTCCGTATAAGCGACGGATCGTCTGAGAACTCTACTAACTCATTTATCGAATTATACAATTCCGGCGACAGCGAGGCAGATATCTCAAACTGGACATTGACTCATCACCAGAGCCAGATGCCGGTCTTCTCATCCGTTAAAATTCCGGCCGGGACAAAACTCGCCGCACATGGTTTTTACCTGTTGGGTATCTCTAATTCAGGGCTTGCAGTTCCCGCTAAAAAGGGAGAGTCTGAAATTTATGTAAGGAGTATCACAGGAATGTCTGTCGGCGACATTATTGAAATCGGCAGCGGCTCTGCTAAGGAAAGCCGTAAGATAGCAAGCATAACAGCACCATCAGCTCCTGAAGCGCCTTCATCACCTTTCGGTTTTGGCCGCAGAGGACCTCTTGGTTCGACTACAGTGTGGCAGCCGCTCCCGGATGGTCCGGTTATCGACATCCCACCCGGCTCGACAAATATTCCAGTCACAAGTGTGGCCGGATTCGAGGCAGGCCAGAAAATGGCCATAGGTTATGGCGCCAGCTATCCTGCCGTTGCGCAGGCCATTGAAAAATATGAAGTTGTCACTATTACCGGGGTAGGGAAGCAGGGTACACAGGCATGGCTCTCAATGGATGCTAAAAAGGGAGATACAAATATCAAGGTATCATCTGTCGAAAATATTTCGGTCGGTGATAAGATCAGGCTCGATATCGACAGCGAGGGTTATGGGATAGAGACTGTCACGGTGACACGTGTCGGCACACAATCATCACGCAGTACCTTCAATGGTCCCCTGACAGATAAGGATGATCCGGGTACAGGACTCGACCTTGCTGAACCTCTGAAATTCAATCATGCATCAAACCTTCCTTTCAGTGTCTGGGGAACCGGTATAAGCTTTGAACCGGCGTCATCTTTTGTTCACTCGAGCAATGAACCCGTACTGGCACTCAGATACAGTATCACCCTTGATCAGCCGCTTACCAGCGATCACGATATCGACGATGTTGTGCGAGACGAAAAGGTAGAAACCGCAGGCTACCAGGGAACAAAGGCGCCCGACCAGTGGTTTGGAGGTCCTGTTCTTTCCGCCAGTGCAGGAAATATGGTGCTATGTGACGAAGATCGTAATGTTGTTGATGGTCTCAATTACGGTGGCCTCGTAGATCCCTGGGCCGCTGAAGGTTACCAGGCCGCCTCCGGTGCCGGAGCAAGCGGATGCTATGTACCTTCACCCTCCATGAGCAGAGGATTCAGAATGGGGCCTTCCGCACCCACCAGCCAGCCTGACAAAAGTGCCGGCCGCTATCCGGATGGAGCAGACAGTGACTTCAACTGCCGCGATTTCTTGTTGCAAAACAGTATCACACTGCTGGCACCGGCAACAGCCGGTTCAAATAATATAAAAGTCACAAGTGTGGCAGACTTAAGCACCGGGCAGAAGATAATAATCGGTAAAGGAACGAACAGCGAAACAGCAGTTATCGCTGGTGTCGGAACACCAGGAGGAACAACAATGGGTACTTCCACAAGTGCAGGAAAGAAAGTCATCCTGGTTGCAAGTGTGGAAGGTTTTAACCCCGGACAGACCATCACTATCGGCAGTGGTAAAAACTTTGAGACTGTTTTAATAGCTACAATAGCCCCCGGACGTCGTCGTTTCGGAGGAGCACCCGGGAATATACCTGCAGACACGATCAAAGTTACCGCGCCTCTTAAGTATGGACATGCTGCAGGATCACAAGTATCCGGAAGCGGGATAACCCTTGCCGGTCCATTAACCATGGCTCATGAGAATGGAACTCAGGTAGCCAGTGGTCTTCCCACACCAGGTGAGCCGAATCAGTATATCAGGAAACCTGAGTGAGGACAAAAGGAAAGTACTGGCCATGGTGGCGCTGGATCCTGGCGGGATTGAGCATGTTGGCTCTGGTTCTGAGCGCCATCGTGAGCTGGCATTTTCTGGTAGGCGGACCGATAATCGGATGCGGCGGCGGGAGCCCGTGCGACCAGGTTCTAAATAGCCGGTGGTCAACAATAGCGGGGATCTTACCAGTTAGTGGTTTAGCTGTCGGGGTTTATATGGCTATGCTGGTCGCCACTCTTTTTGTTGGTCCGGCTACGGAGACACCGGTTCGGCGCCTGGCATGGAGTGTGATGCTGATACTGGCCGGTTCGGTTGCCGGAAGTGCCATCTGGTTCACCATCTTACAGAAATGGATCATCGGGGACTTTTGCTCCTATTGCATGACAATGCATATCACCGGTCTGCTGTTGGCTGCTCTGGTCATCTGGCGTGCGATAACGGATTCTGCAAGGCTTGATATCCGGCCTTTGTCCGTGATGGGGCGGGTTCTGACCGGTCTGGTCCTGGCCGGCTTCCTGGCTGCCAGTCAGGCCGGTTTTACTCCCTCCTCCGTCTCTGGCATCGGCGAATCAGAGGAAAACCTGCCCGTTATCGATTACCACTCTGCGCCGATGGTCGGGTTTCCGGACGCCCCTTATGTTGTTACTTTCCTCTTTGATTATCAGTGTTCCCATTGTCAGAGAATACATTTCATGCTCGATGAGGTGATTAGCCGCTACGATGGCAAGCTGGCATTTGCACTGTGCCCGGCGCCACTGAATACACAATGCAATCCTTACATCCCCCGTGATGTGGATCAGTTCAGAAACTCATGCGAACTGGCAAAGATTAGCCTGGCGGTGTGGATTGCAGATCGCAAAGTTTTTCCTGCCTTCGAAAGCTGGATGTTCACATATGAATCCGGCGACAGATGGCACCCGCGAAGCCTAGAGGCCGCCAGGGCTGAAGCTGTCGAACTGGTTGGTCAGGCGCAGTTCGAGGCCGCCATAACCGATCCCTGGATCGGACACTATCTGGAAACCTCCACTCAGATCTACGGCCAGACAATCCAGGGTGGCATGGGCGGTATCCCAAAGCTGGTTTTCGGCCCGCGCTGGGTAATACCCGTACCAGATAATGCGGATGACCTTGTTTTGATCCTTCAGAAGAGCCTTACTGTACCTGGGCCTTAATCCGGACCGGGGCATAGGGAAAAATATTATTCAAATAAGTGCAGCTCCTGGAAAGATGTATTGTTATAAAATTAACAGAACTGATTGAGAATGTTTTTCCTGTGTTAATTAAACTATAGCTAAATGAAAAAGATATATTTGATCATCCTGATTATTGCAGCCGCATTTTTCACCACCAGTGTTTCTTTGCAGGTTCAATCTGCACAGAATCCGATTATCTGGGCAGATTTCCCTGACATGTCCATGATCCGGGTGGGCGACTCATACTATATGAGCAGTACTACCATGCACATGAGTCCGGGTGTGCCAATCATGAAATCAAATGACCTGGTTAACTGGAAGCTGATTAACTATGCTTACAGCACCCTGGGTGATGTTGATGCATTAACTCTTAATAACGGAAAAGATGCCTATGGGAGAGGTTCATGGGCCAGCTGCATCCGTTATCATAACAACACCTTCTATGTATCGACCTTTTCATCAACAACAGGTAAGACATATATCTGGTCAGCAAAGGATATAGAAAAAGGACCCTGGAAAGAGATATCATTCAGTCCAAGCTTCCATGACCATACATTATTTTTCGATGATGATGGCAGGGTTTATCTGATCTACGGCAATAAAAAGCTAACCCTTGTTGAACTTAATGCTGATTTATCAGGTGTAAAAAGCGACGGAATAAATCAGGTTATCATTGAAAATTCAAGTGCACCTTCAGGGCCTGATAGCGGACTGGGAGAAGGTTCACAGTTGTTCAAGGTCAATGGCAGGCTTTATCTTTTTAACATAACCTGGCCAAGGGGAGGCATGCGCACCGTGGTTATCCACAGGGCTGATAGGATAACAGGTCCGTGGGAAGGAAAGCTGGCATTCCAGGATAAAGGAGTAGCTCAGGGCGGTTTAATTGAAACCACCGATGGCAGATGGTTTGCATACCTTTTCCGCGATTATGGATCGGTAGGCCGTATCCCTTACCTGGTTCCGGTAAAATGGGAGGATGGCTGGCCGGTACTGGGTGTTGACGGTAAGGTTCCCGATCAGCTGGAACTTCCGGCCAGCAAAGGCTTGATCCCGTGCATTGTAGCTTCTGATGAATTCAAACGCCGGAAGGGGGAACCTGCACTGCCGCTGGTATGGCAATGGAACCACAATCCCGACAACAGCCTCTGGTCTGTCACCCGGCGGAAGGGTTTTCTCCGTCTGACCACCGGACGAACAGACACACTTTTTGTTGCTGCAAGAAATACCCTTACCCAGAGGACTTTCGGTCCTGAATGCTCCGGATCGACTTTAATAGATGTTTCCGGCATGAAGGAGGGTGATCTTGCAGGACTGGCCCTGCTTCAGAGAAAATTCGGCCTCGTCGGCGTCAGTTACAAAAACGGAAGTAAATCGATTGTGATGATCAGTGCTCAGACAGGTCGACCTGTTGAGGTTCAGGGTATCCCCCTTACACAAAAGACAGTTTATTTAAGAGCAGAATGCAACTTCAGGGATCTTGCGGATGTAGCAAACTTCTTTTACAGTCTTGATGGTAAGACATGGTCACCGCTAGGCTCTCAGCTTAAGATGGAGTATTCAATGCCGCACTTTATGGGTTACCGCTTCGGATTGTTCAACTACACTACCAAAACACCGGGCGGATATGTTGATTTTGACTGGTTCAGAGTAAAGTGAATCTCATCTTTGGCTGAATAATTTTATTTATCGATAAAGTCAGATACTATTCCCGCAACATGATCTTCGCCGTTAAGCTAAAAGACAACATGCTGGAGCTTGTATCAGAACCCGTAGTGACAGGTGATCTCCCCACAAAAGTGCTTTTTGAATAGTCAGTGTTCATTCGAGCTATCTCGCTTCCGATTCTCGGAACTTCGTCGCGGGGTTTACCCCGCATAGCGGGGCTCCTTGTCTCACTCTCACTCCCGATCTTTCTCAGTACCCGGAGGAGGACTATAACATCCCTAATATCAATTAAATATATTTGGCTTTCCTTACCTACATCAGTGTATTTAATGTTTTACCTGGTACTCCTTACTACACTGCTTTCCGATAATCTAAATGAGGATTATATTATTCCAGGATTATTTCAGGATCTAAAGCTCCCATCCTTTTCTGTATTCCCGTACAAGGAGTTTGTTTGCCGCTTCGTTATTGGTGATCTTTCTGGTAACCGGGTCGAATACCACTCTGGTGCCGGCACGAACAGCTACTATACCAAGATTGATCATCGTGGACAGGGCTTCTGCTGATACAAAGTTAGCCGGTGTATTTTTCGATCCGCCCCTGCATGCTGCGATCCATTCCTCGAAATTCGGAGGCAGCGGCCCGATCCTCGGACCTGCCGGGGCTGCCTGATCAGCAGCTGGTCGTCCCTGGGGTGCTCCTCTCTGACGCTCGACAGGAGGAGTGTATTTGTCCCCCATGTAGGTTTTCATTTTGCTTTCCGGTAATAACCTTCCGTCGAGTATCTTCCCCTTGTCACCTATATACAAAATACCTGTATTGCCCATCAGTTTTTTATCTTCCTCCAGCTCCGGAATTGCCGGGGGTCTCATCCCTCCGTCATGCCAGTATACATCAATAGGTCCACGCGATCCTTTTGCATTGTAATGGATCCTTATGGATTCTGCAAGCGGAAATGAAAAATCATTTTGAATGGCGCCTGTAGCGAAATTCAATGTTCTGCATGCTTTGCTTCCATATCCTTCTGCCCATGCAGGAACATCCAGATCCCAGGCATCACAGACTGTCCACATGGTGTAATGGCCCATATCGGCAAATGATCCACCGCCAAAATCATACCATCCTCTGAACAGAGTGTGAGTATAATCGGGACTGTATGGGCGGTCCGGAACCGGTCCCAGCCACATCTGCCAGTCAAAACCGGCAGGTATGGGCGGCAGATTTGTCGGCATTTCGGTGTTTTGCGTCCACATCGGCCTGGCAGACCATTCGTGAACTTCCTTTAATGTACCAATAGTGCCATCTGCCACCATTTTTTTAATCTCTTCGCTTGACCTGTAACTGTTGTATGGCATGAAGTAGGTTGCAACACCCGTTTCCTTTGCTGTTTTAATTACAAGGTCGGATTCGTACATCCTGTTTGCAAGTGGCTTATGGACAATAACATGTTTGCCTTTTTTCATCGCTGCTATGGCAATTGTTGCATGCAGGTGATCAGGTGTCATGATCTTTACCGCATCGATATCTTCTTTTGCCAGCAATTCCCTGAAGTCGCTGTAAGCATTAACTGCTTTGAATTTGTCAGCAGCCCTTTGATTCGCATAGAAGGTTTCAATAACCTCTTTCATCACCATACGGCCGCCCGGAACATATTTTATTCCTTCCCTCCATTTCGGATTGCTAACAAGGTTTCTGATAGCATTCAATGTCCCTGTGGGTACGTTATCTCCGTTTCCGAAGTTAAGGTAATGTCTTCCGTCCGTTTCGGGATCGCAAACGGCAACTATCTGCAGATCACTGCAATTTAAGAGGGGGCCAAGCTCGGCGAATCCCTGCATACCGCATCCGATATGTGCCAGTCTTATTTTATCGCTCGGAGCAACAGCACCGAATTGTTTCCCTAATACAGTCTTAGGGACGATAGTGATCGCTGCAGCTGCAGCTGCTGTTCCTACAAATTTTCTTCTGCTAAGCATGAGGTTGTTTCTTTTTTCCATGATTCAGGTTCTCCCGGTTCGTTAATATTAGTTTGGTTAAAAATGGACAAATGAAATTCCTTTTAGTCCATAAGGATATTCACAATCTTAAATATACGAAGATATTTCAAATACGCGAATTCAAAAAAGTATGAGAGTGCGAGTGTGTTATTGTACCCGGAGGGGGAATTGAACCCCCACGGTATTGCTACCACTGGTGTTTGAGACCAGCGCGTCTACCAGTTCCGCCATCCGGGCATATTATTGTCTTGCAGTCATGCAAGTCTTGCGGTCTTATGGTCTTGTGAACGAAAATAGCTTCGCAAATTTATAACAAATAATCCTTCAGCAGAATAACATATTAGCCCCCCTTTAGGGGGGATGGGGGGTCATTTAAGCTTCAGTATCTCCACCTTCCTGAAATCAACAGGATGACTCTCTGCCTGAAGACAAATATAACCCTCTTTCAGGAGGGTTCCTTCCGGCACCGGATAGCCTTCGTGTGCACCGCCAACCTGAGGTTTGTTATAGGTGATCACTGTATCTCCTTCAATTATATGGTGGATGACACTGTCGCCAAGTACCACAAATTCTGCAGTGACCCAGACATCACCATGGTATGTTTTTGATTTCGAATTGTTGCAGTGCCTTGTTATAAGCTCACCGTTCATTACGATATGGGTACCTGGGGTACAGACATTGCTTGTAGTTCTCTCGGCAACACCATCTCCCCCAAGGAACTGTGCCTCGATGGATACCGGAAAATCCTGGTCCTGCAACATTGATGCGGCGGACTGGGAATGGAGCATAACGCCGCTGTTGCGGAATGCCCACGACGGGCCTCCTGGAACCTGCTCACCTACAAAGCGGTATTCAATTCTCAGCTTATAATGTGAGAATGGCTCATTGTAAAATATATGTCCGAATTCATTATTGAACTTGTCAAATCCTTCGTACCTCACTTTCAGAAGTCCATCCTCAACCCTGAAGATGTTCTTAAAGTTGTTGTTCATCTCATACCCTTTTATCTTTATGTCCCAGCCGGTAAGGTCCTTGCCGTTAAATAGCTGTATCCATTTTTCTTTTTTTGTTCCGGTACCGCATGATGCAGCAAATAGCACCAGTGCGAGTAAAATGAGAGATTTTTTCATAAGCGTGAATTAATATTTATTATTTTAACCACGGATTCCACGGAGTTTCATGGAGTTACACGGGTTTGTTTTGCCGTTGTATCTTTGAACTGTTGAACCATTGCACCGTTGTACCTGCCATTTCCCGGATAGCTTTTTCAATTCCTTCCTGATCAAATCCGCATTCCCTTATCAGTTCTTCCTGTGTGCCCTGCTCGACGAAATAATCAGGGATCCCGAGGCGCCTGATTTCTGCTGAATAGCCGTTGTCTGCCATAAATTCAACAACCGCACTGCCGAATCCTCCCTTAAGAATGCCATCTTCAACAGTGATGATCTTACTGTATTTTCTGAATACCGAATGCAGGGCATCCTTATCAAGAGGTGCAACAAACCTCATATCCCAGTGGGCGACAGAAACCGATAACTGTGCAAACTTCTTCACGGCCGATGCCACATAATTTCCCGGATGTCCTATGCTCAGCACTGCAATGTCATCCCCCTCACTGATAAGCCTTGCCTTGCCTATTTCGATCTCGCTGAATGGTTTTTTCCAGTCGGAGATATGAGTGCATCCCCGCGGATAACGTATTGAGAAGGGTGAATGTATCTTTTCAAGCTGGGCGGTATACATAAGGTTCCTTAACTCGATGGCATCCATTGGCGCTGATACGATCATATTGGGAATGGTTCTCATGAATGCCAGGTCGAAAAATCCGTGGTGTGTCGCACCGTCAGGACCCACGAGGCCGGCACGGTCGAGGCAGAACACGACATGAAGATTCTGCAGGGCAACATCGTGTATCACCTGGTCGTATGCTCTCTGGATGAATGAGGAATAGATATTGCAATACGGGATCATCCCCTGGGTTGCCAGTCCTGCGGCAAATGTCACTGCGTGCTGTTCTGCTATCCCAACATCGAATGTCCTCTCAGGCATCTCTTTCATCATCATGTTCAGACAGCACCCCGTTTGCATCGCAGGAGTAATACCTGTTATCTTTTCATTCTTTTCAGCAAGCTCGAGGATGGTTTTTCCAAAGACATCCTGGTATGCAGGAGGGGAACTGCTCTCAGAACTATCTATAATCTTCCCTGTTTCCTTGTCAAATCTTCCGGGAGCATGAAACCTGGTCTGGTCCTCTTCTGCCTGTTTGAATCCTTTTCCTTTGATCGTAAGACAATGAAGAAGTTTTGGTCCCGGTATCCTTTTCATGTCTTCAAGAACGCGTGTAAGGTGAAGCACATCGTGACCATCAATTGGTCCGAAATACCTGAAGTTCATCCCCTCGAAGAGATTGCTCCTGTCGAGGATAGTGCTTTTGAATCCCGATTCGATCTGTGCTGCCAGTAAACGTGTCTTAGGGCCATATCTGCCGAAAATACCCAGCATATTCCATACTTTGTCCTTGAACCGGTTGTAAGTCCTGCTTGTGGTAATGTCGAGGAGGTATTCCTTAATAGCGCCGACGTTCGGATCAATAGCTATTTTATTATCGTTGAGAATTACAAGGATATCGGATTTTGCGATTCCGGCGTTATTAAGCCCTTCAAAGGCCTGGCCGGCAGTCATTGCGCCATCACCTATAACGGCGACAACATGACGTTTCTCACCCTTGCGGTTGCTGGCAACAGCCATTCCGAGGGCAGCTGATATGGATGTTGATGAATGTCCTGTCCCAAAAGCATCATACTCGCTCTCTGACATCTTCGGGAAACCGCTCAGCCCTTTGTATTTCCTGTTCGAATGAAAGTTCTCCCGCCTTCCTGTAAGTATTTTATGTCCGTAAGCCTGATGCCCGACATCCCAGATTATTTTGTCGTAAGGTGTATTAAAAACATAATGGAGTGCAACCGTTAATTCAACTACACCGAGACTGGCGCCAAAGTGTCCCGGATTGGTGCTGACAACATCGATAATGAACTGACGGAGTTCCGCGCTGACCCTGACAAGATCAGACGGATCGAGCTTCCTGAGATCTTCAGGAGTAGATATTTTAAACAGTAAACTCTCTCCGGTGTTCATAAGTTGATAAATAATCAACAAATATAGCAATTATTATTCCCGTGTGTTAGAGGAAGCTTCATCGGGATTTTCTAATTTTAACCCGTAATTCAGAGTTCAAAAAACAATATGAAGTTAAAGACAGTTACATCAAAAAATCGACGATCATGAAAAGACCAGTGATTTTCATCTTCACCGTCCTTCTGCTCACATTCACAGTAATTTCATGTGTTCCGGGCAGAAAATATAAAACCCTTCAGGATACAAGCAGGCAATTCATGAATGAAAGGGACGACCTCAAGACCGGGAATATAGGTCTTGAGATGGAAAAAAGGGAGCTTGAAGCAAAATTAGCTGTTCTTGAAAAAGAAATGGGCACTCTGAAGGAAGACATTACAGGTGTAGAGAATGACCGTGATAAAGCTGTTGAAGAGCTCAGCAGGATCACAGGTAAGTATAATGACCTGCAGAATGCCCAGGAGGAGCTGATACGGGGTAATGTGAAGGAGACTCAGAAGCTGCTGGCAGAATTGCAGGCCGCCCAGGAGAATCTTGTTAGGAAGGAGGAGCTTCTGCGGCAGCTCGAGCAGAATCTTGATGCCAAGAAATCGTCGCTGGATGAGCTTACATTTGAGCTCGAGAAGAGGAACCAGAGGATGCTTGAACTGGAGAGAGTGCTCGACGGTCAGAAAAAGATAGTTCAGGATCTGAAGAACAGGGTGTCTGAAGCGCTTCTGGGCTATGAAAATAATGGTCTCACTGTCACCATGAAGAACGGGAAAGTATATGTATCGCTTGAAGAGAAGCTGCTGTTCAGGACTGCCAGCTGGGATATTGATGCAAACGGCAGGAACGCACTGAGAAAGTTGTCAGCTGTGCTTGAAAGAAATCCTGATATACAGATCACAATAGAGGGGCATACCGACAATGTGCCCTATAATCCGAGCAGCGGACGACTTGATGATAACTGGGATCTGAGCGTAAAACGTGCCACTTCTGTAGTGAGAGTTCTGCTCGAGGGCTCAAAGATTGACCCCAAACGGCTGACTGCTGCCGGTCACAGCCAGTATTTACCAGTTGATCCGGCCAACACCGCAGACGCCAGGCAGAAGAACAGGCGGACAGAGATTGTACTAACCCCGGATCTGACAGAATTATACCAGCTTATTGACAAGTATTGATCCTATTCCGAGAATTCCTGTAACCTGACCTTCATATTTTTAAGCGCTTCAAGGAGATTGTCTTCGGGCTTAAGAAAGTTCTGGTTCTCCCAGAACCCGGCATCATAACTTGTTATTGTCCTTGAAAAGACCGAATGCACGGGAGCAAGCTCTTCCCTGTCGAACCTTGTTATATTGGTCAAATCCCGGTCTGTAACTGCCAGTTCGAAAAACACCTTGAACTGGCTGCTGAAGAGCTTCCTCTTCTTTTTGGAGGTAAATACCAGGTCGCCCCTTACATGATTGAGGAAATACCTGCCATCGATCTTCCGGTAACTCACCGAATACTTTACTGTTACAGGCCATGTTTCAAATCCCCGGGTTGAACTGGAAATAAATGAGCTTTTCATCTTATGTATATATTTCGGATGAAGCTCAAAATCGGCATGCAGAATCGCATAATCGTCAGTGTTGATATATACTGTTCCCCTGAACAAAGGCAATTCAACACCTTCCCTCTGTTCAAAATCTATCACATAGGCTGCTTCTTCATCAAATGTAACAATATCAGTCATCCTGTAACTGTAATCATCCATGCTTTTCCTGTCGATGAAGTCAAATGTATTTTTAACACCGTCAAGCTCGAGGCATGTGCTTAATCCCGCTTTAAGCCTCACTGCGAGAGTGTCGCCCGGATCAGTGTTTTCTATTTTTCTGCTTTTATAGACTTTTATCTGATCACCCAGTAAGGTTCCGGTATATGCACTTTTATATACCCTAAGGACAGCCTCGGAATATACCTGCAGTTCTTCCTTCTTCATCACACCTTCCCTGTAAAAGCCGGTCAGCAAGGCGGGGGTGCTGCCATAGTTGTCGTGTATGGCTGACAGGGTTTTGTAAATGATTTCCTGGGGTATCTGATTTCTGATAATGATTTCGGGGATCGGGATAAACTCACTTCTCATTGCAATTGTGAAATCATTTCCAAGATATTGTCTCACTGGTATTTCCCTGCCAAGGTATCCAAGATAGGATATAAATATGGTATCATTGATGCAGTCGGAAGTTATTTTAAGTCCGAATTCCCCGTTAAAATTTGAAACCGTGCCACTCCCCTTGTTCTTAAGCCCGACAGAGGCATAAGGAAGAGGTTCGAGGGTTTCATCATCTATTATCAGTCCGGAAATATAATAGGCTCTTCCCGCGATTATTGAATCAGGAGAAACAGGAGGAGGACGGAAAGCCTTTGAAATAACTATGTATCTGTCAATAACAGACAATGCAAGCGAATCGTTCCGGAGGATAGTATGCAGAATATTCCCCAGCCTCTCGTCTCTGAATGACATTTCAATTTTATTATCCTTGTCGACCAGGCGGCTGTCGTACGTAAAATTGTACCCCGTCTGCCTGGTAATGAGATCAAGGGCATTGCCTGTTTTGATCAATCCTGCCCTGAATGTGAAAGCAGAATCAAGGATACTTACCTGACATATTGCTTCCTGTACCCGGAGAAGGAAGATGAACAATGCAATGGCTGAAACTTTATTGAATATAAAGCCATTGAATGACAACATTTTGCAATAAGCTGATCATTTCTCCATAAGATGGTATACGTTTCCATCCTGTGTATGATCGAGGTTAAAGGTAGTACAAATTAAAATGATAATTGTTTCAAGCGACTGACCCTCAAAGGTTGTCGTAATCTGATTATTCAGGATTTCGGGATCTGATGGTATAATCTTAATATCATAGATTCTTTCAAGGTCTTTAAAGACATTTTCAAGCTTCTGGTCTGCATAAACAAGCTTTCCTTTGTTCCATGCCAGGTAATTTGGATTCTTGTTGATCCTTTTTTCAGATTGTTCGGGACTTATTGTACCAATATATCCCGGGTCAATCACAAGGTTTTCCTGTATCCCCGAATTATCTTTCATCATCACCTTTCCTGTTTCAACAAATACTTCCACGGCCGATTCATCATTTTGGGTTATTACATTGAATGAAGTTCCCAGAACCTCAATGCTGGCTTTTCCGGCATCGACTATAAACGCCTTACCGGCATCAGGTGTTATTTCAAAGAAAGCTTCCCCGTCAAGAGTGACCTTTCTGCCTGATTCACCATAGCTTGCGTTATAGCTTAACCGCGTGTTCCTGTTAAGGCTGATATTGCTTCCATCGGGTAACGCAATCCTCAGGTTTGTCTGATTGCTGTCTGTGGCAACAACAGTTTTCTTATTAAGAATTCCGGCTTTGTTCAGATAAAGCATTGCAGTACCGAGACCTATCAGCACCAGAGCCGCTGCAGCGATTTTCAGGAATGAACTCCTCATAATTCTTATTCCCGAAGGATTGATTTCTTCGTCCGACCTTCTGATCCTTGCACTAACTTTCTCCCATGCATTATCAACATTAATCTCCTTATCCCTGCTCATCGTTTTCAGTTTTTTCCAGTGTTTTTCAGTTTCATAGCTGTCATTTGCCATGAAATCACTGAACGTCTCAGACTTTTCACTCTTTTCATCTGAAAAGATGGAAGCAAGTTCCTCCCATTCTTTGTCAGAGAGATTTTCAATATTCTTCATTTTTTTCATTGTTCTGTCAAAGCTTTTCTGAATTCTTTTAACGCTCTTCCCATGTTTGCCTCAACCGTTTTGATCGAGACAGACAGCTTTTCAGCTATTTCTGCATATTTTAGTCCTTCGAAGCGGTTCATACAAAATATCCTTCCGCATCTCTCAGGGAGCCGTTCCAGGATCTTCACTATTTTATGCTGGAGCTCCTTAAGAACGATCATATCGGATGGATTATCGGGACTTTCGGTATGTGTATCAGCCATCTCCCGGGCATAATTTCCGACAATCCTGTTATGATCTATCCAGTGAAGGCATCTGTTATGGACAGCTCTGAAAAGGTAGCCATTTAAAGAACTTTCTATGTTTAATTTTTCTTTGTCTTTCCAGAGTCTGAAAAACAGATCCTGGACAATTTCTTCGGCTGTATCATGGTCTCTGACCATCGTTCTGGCATACCTGACCAGGGAAACGTAGGAGGATCTGAAAAGGGATTCAAATTCCTGTGCATCACCTTTCCGGATCCTCTCTATGGTTTCAGTATCCCTGTTCATTCACTGCCAATGCTTTATTCCGGTTCCCTGTCGCTGAACTTAAGTTTTCTGCTGAGTCTGCGGATTGCTGATTCAATACTCTGGTCAGGTTCTATCACATTATAATCTCCCCAGAATTCAGGATCAGCAAATGAACCAACCTTTTCGGAAAATACATCCGTGTACTTTATCTTATCCTTACCTGCAAATTTAATAACTTCCTGGTCAGTACGATCGGTCACCGCAATTTCCGACATGGTTGTATAGTAGGTATTGAAAAGTTTCTTCTTCCAGTTGACCTTGAACTTTACTTCAGCTCTTGAATATGAGAAATGCCATTTCCCATCCTGTTCACGGTATTTGGTCCTGTATGTTGCCACCTCAGGAACCACTTCCATTCCGAGCGGTTTCTTGCGTATGAAGATCGATGCGGCAGCCGCCTTGTCCTCGAGGTTGAAACCGAATTCAGCCTCAGATATGGCGTATGAATCCATTTCTATATATAGTGTTCCCATGAACAACGGCATTTCGGCAGAAGGCTTCTGTACGAAATCAATTCCGTAATGTGGTTTGCCGTCAATTTCAATAACACTCATCAGGGAATAATTATAGTATTTCATGGCATCCCTGGTAAGGATCAGCTCTGTATTTTTTGCTATGTCGAGGAGAAGGACACTGGTGGTCCCACCCTGGAGTTTGAAAAGGATGGTATCCATTCTTTCAACATCGGAGCTTTTTCTCCCTTTGTAGATCCTTGCCCCGTCATAACGCAGATCGTTGCTGTAGGGTGCCTTGAAGATCTCCACAACAGCTTCTCCTATTGAGACGTATGTTCGGTTCTTACGGATCGTCTCCCTGTAGAAAGCCGTCATCAGGTTTGGCACATTTTCATAGTTTTTGCCGATACGGTCGATTGCTTTTCCGACAATTTCCTCGGGATTTATCGGTCGCACAACAATCTCTTTGATGGGTATCGGTGCAGGTTCGAGCGAAATACTGTTCTTATACCCGTCGTTTCGCATTGAACTGATGGGGATTATCTTGTTCTTATAGCCCAGGTAGGTGATCTCAAGGTTTTTTGAAGCCTCTGTATCACCAATCTTAAGGGTGAACTCTCCATCGATGTTCGTGATAATAGCAACGTTGGTCTCCATCACGGCCACTGTTGCAAATACAAGAGGTGCCCCTGTTTCAGCATCAACAACCTTTCCCCTGATGGTAAGGTATGTCTGCTGGTCAGCTTTTTTCCTGGCTGAGGTGGGTGCTGCAGACAGCGTCTCAGCTGAAAAGGCCAGCAAGGTGACTGCTGCAACTAATGAAAAAATTCTGATAGTTTTCATGGCATAATGTAATTTGGTTATAAATGATAAAAAGTACTTATTCGTTTTCAACACTAAGACCATCAAAAAGCCAAATACCCTATTGCCCGGCAGAAAAAATAATTTCTTATCTTACAACAAAGTTTCAGCATAACAGATGACCGGCCGGTTTGTCAGAACCTCGAATGCCTTCTCTGCGGGCTTCTCGTATTTCAGGAGCATTGCAACGGGAAATGCATTTATCTCCAGGATGCCACCGGCCATTTCCGCTGAACTGACAAATAATTGCAATCTGAACTGCCCTGAGTGCTTTTCAGGAACAAGCCAGGGTTTGATGAAACGGTGCAGAGGCTATATGGATACAGAGCTCTTCGGCAGGATCATTACAGAACTTCGACCGTTCCTGTACAATATCAACCTCTATTTCCAGGGCGAGCCGATGCTCCACCCGAAATTATTCGTATTCATTCAGAAGAGCAGGGGCATCAGGTCCGTGGTTTCAACAAATGGTCATTTTTTGTCTCCGGAGAACGCTGAAAGACTTGTGAAGTCGGGATTATGGACACTCATCGTTTCACTGGATGGCATGGACCAGACCACTTACTCGTCATACAGGGTAAATGGTGATCTTCAGAAGGTGACAGAAGGAATAAGGAATATTGCAGAAGCAAGAGAGAGATTTTCTTCAAAAATGAACCTTCAGATCCAGTTCCTGGTAAACCGGCTCAATGAGCATCAGATACCACTGGCAAAAGCTTTTGCACATAAAATGAAAGCTTCCCTCAGGCTGAAATCAATGCAGATCATCACTAAGGAGGCAGCCGGATACTGGATGCCTTCAAAACCGGAATTCTGCAGATATGAAAAAAAGAACGGAGAATATGTACTTAAGAACTCCTTCCCGAATCGCTGCCCGCGCCTCTGGTTCAATCCGGTAATTACATGGGATGGGAAAGTTCTCCCCTGCTGTTTTGATAAAGATGCTGAGCATGTAATGGGCGATCTCAACGAAGAGTCATTTTACGATATATGGGAAGGACCTAAATATAAGATTTTCAGAAAAAACCTGCTTTCAGGTCGCGATATGACTGAAATCTGCAGAAACTGTACCTCAGGAATTTCCCTGAGAGTGAAGCGCTGATCGCGGGAATTTAGTAAATTGGGGTAATATTATTTCCTTTTATGAAAATCCGGGAAAAAGCTTTTCTCTCCATCACTATTTTAGGACTTTCAGTCCTTGGCACAGGCTATGCATCACCTTCAGATAATCAAAGGAGAAGATGTCCCCAGTATGAAGGCACCGTAGTTATTCAGGATCTTTCAGACAAGGTCACAGTCTACAGGGACGAACGGGGGATGCCTCATATTTATGCCGGGAATGAACATGATCTTTATTTTGCAGTAGGATTTGTCTCAGCCCAGGAGCGGCTCTGGCAGATGGACCTTATCCGCCGAAGTTCCACGGGCCGCCTGAGTGAGATTTTCGGCGACAGATCTAACACTTCATCTGAGATCAATGGCAAAACCTTCTTACTGGCTGACAGGTTTGCCAGGTGTCTTCAGATAAGGGAAAAGTCGAAAAATGTTATAGAGAAAGAGGATCCCGAAATTATCAGATGTCTGCAGGCCTATACGGATGGAGTGAATGCTTTCATTAATTCAGTAAAGCGCAAGCTGCCGGTGGAATTCCGGATCCTATCTTACAGCCCTGAACCATGGACACTTGAAGATGTCGCAAATATTGTAGGATTCATGGGCTGGAACCTTACGTCACGAAATCTGACCTCTGAGATCTTCAGCTATAAACTGGTACAAAAGCTCGGATTTGAGAAAGCTTCAGTACTGCTCCCTGACTGGAAAATACCTGCAGACTTTGTCTACCCCGATTTTAAACTTGACCAGGCAATTATATCACAGCTGGAATCTTTTATTTCAGCAACTGACAGGATAGCAAACCTTGGGGTAACCGCATTCTCAGGGAGCAATAACTGGGCTGTATCAGGAAAAAGGACAGAGACCGGGAAGCCTGTACTTTCAAACGATATGCACTTGACATTCAGCAATCCTGGCATATGGTTACAAATGCACCAGGTGATACCGGGGAAGCTTAACGTTACAGGCGTACTGATACCTGGTCAGCCTTTCATAATTGCCGGTCATAATCAGAATATCGCATGGGGAATGACAAACCTGATGGTGGATGACGTCGATCTGTATGTTGAAAAGCTCAACCCCGAAAACCATAACCAGTACCTGTTCAACGGCGAATGGAAGAATCTGATCAACAAGACTGAAATTATCAGCATCAAAAAAGGTTTACCGGATACGGTTACAATCCGGTTCACCCACCGTGGAGCGGTTGTTTCAGATTTCAGGGATGTCAGCGATGCTGTCCTGAGCATGAGATGGTCGGGTTATGATTATAGTGACGAAGTACGATCAGTCTTCCTCTTGAACAGGGCGGAAAACTGGGATGATTTCAGGTCTGCCCTGAAAACATTCGGATCAGTAAGCCAGAATTTTGTTTATGCTGATGTTGAAGGGAATATTGGGCTGAGTATCGGTGGAGGAATTCCGATAAGGAAAAGCGGCGGTATAATTATCAGAAACGGGGAAACCGATGAATATGACTGGAAGGGGTATGTCCCCTTTGAACTGCTGCCATTCAGCTTTAATCCTGAAATCGGATATGTCTCATCAGCCAATAATAAGACTGTCGGTGATGATTATCCCTATTTTATCAGCTGTGACTTTGTTGTTCCGTACAGGATAAACAGGATAAGGCAGATGCTTGATGAAAAGGAGAAATTCAGTATGGACGATTTCAGGAGGATGATAACAGATCAGCATTCCGCCCTGGCGGAACTGATGACACCATATATTCTTCGGTTGGATAACATGCTTGAAGAACTTACTCCAGCAGAAACTGGTGCACTTGCAGCACTGAAATCCTGGGATTATGAAATGAAAGCAGACAGGATCGCACCCACGATATTTGAATCTTTCAGGAACAGCTTCAGAAGGAATCTGCTTGCTGATGAGCTGGGAGACCTTTATGATCAGTTGTTTTATATGACGGCTGAGTATTATATATACCGTATCCTGAGAACTGAGTCGGACGATCTTGTGGATGATATCACTACACCCGAAAAAGAAATACTTGATGACATCATCATGCAGAGTTTCAGGGAAGCTGTTCAATCGCTTGTAAAACAACTTGGGAAGAATCAGAAAAGCTGGGAATGGGGGAAGATCCATACCCTCACACTGCAGCATCCCCTGGGTTCAGTAAGGATACTCAATTTCCTGTATAAGCTGAATTCGCATAAATACAGTATAGGGGGAAGCGATCATACTGTCTGTCCGTATTTCTCTTTCAGTCCCGATTATAAAGTAGCACACGGTGCTTCAGAAAGGCATATTTTCAATACTGCTGACTGGAATGAATCACTGACAGTAATCCCCGGCGGGGCTTCAGGAATGCCGGCAAGCGAGTTCTACCTCTCACAGGTGAAGACCTACCTCAGCAAAGAGTTTTACGGGGATCATTTTACGGAAGATGCTGTGAGGTCGTCGGCAAAGTATACCATGATACTGAATCCGGAATAGATGTAAATAGCCATGATCAAATTCTGGTAAGATGAAAATACTCAAAAACATTCTGCTTTCGCTTCTGGCTCTGATTATTATTGCACTTGCATCAGGACTGATACTTATTTCGGTGATACAGAGAAGTGCATTACCTCAATACGGTGGAGAGCTTGTCTTATCAGGACTTACTGACGAAGTAACTGTTTACAGGGATGAAAGAGGCATGCCTCATTTTTATGCAGGCAATGAGCACGACCTTTATTATGCAGTTGGTTATGTAATGTCGCAGGAAAGGCTGTGGTTCATGGATCTCATACGCCGGGTGACAACAGGCCGGCTGTCAGAGGTTATGGGAGAATCGATGGTAGAAACCGATAAATTTCTCAGGTGCCTTGCGATGACATCAAAATCCAAGATGGTACTGAGTGGAGCTGATCCTTCGATCATATCATGTCTGCAGGCGTTTGCTGATGGTGTAAATGCCTATATAGCCGGTGCCGGCAGGAAGCTCCCGCCTGAATTCAGAATACTGTCATATAAGCCTGATCCCTGGAAGCTGGAAGATATCGTGAATATCATCGGGTATATGGGGTGGAGCCTGGCAAAGGATAATCTCACACAGGAGATCTTCTATTACAGGCTTGCACAGAAGATGGGAGCTGAAAAAGCTGCCCGGCTAATTCCTGACTGGAATGCAGATACTTCAGTGGTATTTCCTGACTATAGCCTGAACGATACACTTTTAAGCGAAGCCCGGGAATTTATTTCATCGATGGATGAATTAAAGGCACTGGGCGTTGTGCCATTTTCCGGCAGCAACAGCTGGGCAGTTTCCGGTAAAAAAACTGAAACAGGCAGGCCTGTCCTGTCAAATGATATGCATCTCGACTTTGGTTCTCCCGGAATATGGTTCCAGATGCATCAGGTGATTCCCGGAAAACTTAATGTTACCGGAGTCGCAGTGCCCGGTCAGCCATTCATAATATGCGGGCATAACGAGAGAATAGCCTGGGGGATGACCAATCTGATGGTTGACGATATTGACCTGTTTGCCGAAAAAATCAATCCTCAGAATGAAAATCAATATTACTTCAACGGCGAATGGAAGAATCTGCTTGTAAAAAAGGAAATAATAAAAACAAAGGGAGGGGGAAAGGATTCGATAATCATAAGATATACTCACCGCGGGCCTGTCATATCGGGATACAGAAACGTGGAGGATGCTGCACTTAGTATGAGATGGTCGGGTTACGATACGAGTGATGAGCTCCGTACATGTTACCTCCTGAACCGGGCTTCGGGATGGGATGACTTCCGTTCAGCCATCACTACATTCAGGTCGTGCAGCCAGAATATTATTTATGCCGACGTCGACGGTAATATAGGACTTAATACGGGAGGCGGTATACCAGTAAGGAAAGGTCATGGAGCATTCATCAGAAATGGTGATACTGAAGAGTCTGACTGGAAAGGTTTTGTTCCATTTGATCAGCTCCCATACAGCTTCAACCCTGAAACAGGATATGTTTCTTCTGCAAACAATAAAACTGTATCCGACAGATATCCTTACTATATAAGCTGCAACTTTGCCCTGCCCTACAGGATTAACAGGATAAGGCAGATGCTTGAGGAAAAAGATATCTTCACGCTTGATGACTTCAGGCGTATGGTAAATGATCAGCATTCAGATTATGCTGCCCTGATGACACCATTTATACTGAGACTTAATGACATAAAAGAGACCTTTACCCGGCCGGAAAAAGAAGCTCTGAAAATGCTTTCAGCATGGGACTACGATATGGATACAGACCTGGCAGCTCCGTCACTCTTCGAATTTTTCAGAATAAGCTTCGGCAGGAATCTTCTTTCCGATGAGCTTAAGGAACTTTATGACAGGTATATTTCCGTAGGACGTAATTACAATGTAATTACTGATAATTATATCTTCAGGATCCTGAAAACCGGACCTGACGGATGGGTCGATAATATCGATACTGAGGAAAAAGAGACTCTTGATGATATAATACTTAAGAGTTTCAGGGATTGTATTGCATCGGTAACTGCTCAGTTCGGGGAAGATCCTGAAGACTGGAAATGGGGTAATATTCACAGGATAACCATCCGGCATCCACTTGGATCAGCCTCTCCGGTTCTTGATAAAGTATTCGGCTTTAATTCGGATGAGTATCCTGTCGGGGGGAGTGATCATACCGTAAGCCCATATTCATTCGATCCGGGATTCATTATAGATCACGGAGCTTCTGAGAGGCATATATTCAATACCGCAGACTGGGACGAATCATATACTGTTATACCAACCGGAGCATCGGGTATACCTGCAAGCGAGTTTTATCTGTCACAGACAAAAACCTATATTGAAGGAGAGTTTTATAAAGATGCCTTTTCTGATGGTGCCGTGAAAGCAGCAGCAAAATATACGCTGAGGCTTAAACCGTCATAACATCCTTTTCTTTCATTGCCATGACCTTTTCGATCTTCCCGTTGAAGTCGTGAGTCATCTCCTGGACCATTTCCACGGCATCTTTTTCCATGTCCTCGGGAAGTCCATCCTTAAGAAGCTGCTTAAGCTCATCATTAGCCCATTTACGTGCATTCCGCACGCTGATCTTTGCCGTTTCCCCCTCGTTGCGTACCTGTTTAACAAGCTGATGTCGACGTTCCTCTGTCAGGGGAGGTATATTTATGCGGATTACCTCGCCGTTGTTTATCGGTGTAAGCCCTATGTTGGCAGCCATTATAGCCTTTTCTATGGTGCCCAGCATGGTCTTTTCCCAGGGCTGTATCAATATTGTTTTGGGATCGGGAGTGTTTATATTTGAAACCTGCGTCAGCGGGGAGTTGACTCCGTAATAGTCAACTGTTATTCCGTCGAGAAGTACAGGAGTTGCTCTGCCGGCCCTTAGTCTGGCAAGCTCATGTTCGAGATGCTCAAGGGCTTTTCCCATCCTGTCCCTTGTTTCTTCTATAATCAGATCAACTTCTTCATTCATATAGATCAGGTTTACCGGTTAATAATATTTATTATTAATACATTTTGCTTACAACCAATAAAATAACAAAAATAATAAAATAGCCTGAAATTTATCCTTCTTCTAATCACAAATGAGAGTTCCTGTTTTTGTCCCTTTGATCAGCCTCAAAAGGTTTCCGGGTTTATTCATATTAAATACAACAATTGGCATTCTGTTATCCCTGCACATTGTGAATGCAGTTGCATCCATAACCTTCAGGTTGCGCCTGATAACTTCTTCGAATGTGATCTCTTCAAATCTCTTTGCCTTCGGATATTTCTCAGGATCGGAAGTATATACACCATCAACCCTTGTGCCTTTAAGCAGAACGTCGGCTCCTATCTCAACGGCCCTGAGTGCAGCGGCAGTATCCGTTGTGAAGAACGGATTGCCGGTACCTCCTGCAAGAATGCATACAGTTCCGTTTTTCAGCTCTTCAGCAACTCTGTCGCGTTTGTAAAGTTCTCCGACAGGTTCCATCCTTATAGATGTAAAGACAGCAGCTTTGCCGCCGTTATTCCTGATGGCACATTCGAGGGCCAGGCTGTTTATCACGGTTGCCAGCATACCCATCTGATCGCCCTTTACCCTGTCAAAACCCGATTTTGTACCACTAAGTCCACGGAATATATTTCCTCCTCCGATTACTACCGCTACCTGGCAGCCTGTTTTTGTGACAGCCGCTATCTGGGCAGCATAATCCCCGATAACTTCATCGCTTATCCCTTGTTTTGCCTTTCCTGCCAGCGATTCGCCGCTTATTTTTAATAATATCCTCGAGTATTTCATAAAATAATCTCTGTAATGTAAAGATAGAATAATTAAGAAATTATTTAAGAATGAGGAATATCAAATAAAGGAGGCTGTCTTTAAACACTTTTGAAGACAGCCTCCTTTATTAATGAACTGGAATATATTACAGGTTTAGTGTATAACGTTTAAAACCTGTTACCTTAAGTTCCTTATCTGCCGACTTCAGATATTGTCCGATTGTAAGCTTGTTGTCCTTAACGAACTCCTGGTTAAGCAGTGTGCTCTCCTTAAAGAATTTGGCGAGCTTACCCTGTGCGATCTTTTCAAGCATATCTTCAGGTTTGCCATCGCGTTTTGCCTGTTCCTTTCCGATCTCTATTTCCTGGGCAATGATAGCCGGCGGTACATCATCCTTGTCAATAGCTACAGGATTCATTGCCGCAACCTGCATGGCAACATCCTTATAGACCTGTATATCCAGACCTGGTTTCGAAAATCCTACCAGAGTGGCAAGCCTGTTGCCCGGGTGTATATATGCATGTACATGGGGAGCTTCAACCTTATCGAAATATGACAGCTGGAGTTTCTCACCTATTATACCTATATATTCTATGACTTTTTCGCCAATGGTCACGCTATCCAGAGGAAGCGATTTAAGAGCTTCAAGATCGGGAGGATTCTTTGCAAGTGCAGTATCGAGGATTTTATTTGCAAGACCAATAAAATCTGAATTCTTTGCTACAAAATCTGTTTCGCTGTTAAGAACAATCATTATACCCAGCCTGCCATTATCTGATACTTTTGACAATACAACTCCTTCAGATGCTTCCCTGTCGGCACGTTTACTGGCAACAGCCTGTCCCTTCTTCCTGATTATTTCAATCGCCTTCTCAAAATTACCTCCTGATTCCTCGAGTGCAGTTTTACAATCCATCATTCCTGCTAAGGTCACTCTTCTCAGCTTTGCTACATCTGCAGCACTTATTGTCGCCATTTTACTTCTGTTTAAAATTATGTTACCTATAATTCTTCCTCAGTCTCAACACCTGTCCTGGCACTATCCTCATCGTCGGGTTCAACAGCTACTGTCTCATCATCGGTGCCGGTTTCCTCTTCCTCTTCATCCTCAACAATGGCCTCAATAAGAGCTGCCGGAATATCTTTAGTTTCAAGCTCTTTTCTTATCACTTTCCTGTCTTTCGGTCCCTGTTCCTTATCTTTTTCCATTTTCCTCTCATTGAGACCCTCCTCAATAGATTGACACAGAATTTCAACTATCAGTGATATTGATTTGGAGGCATCGTCATTTGCAGGAATCGGGAATTCGATATCGGTTGGATCGGAATTTGTATCTACCATGGCAAAAACAGGGATTCCCAGTCTTTTGGCTTCCCTTACAGCTATATGTTCCTTGCATACATCAACAACGAAGAGGGCAGAAGGCAGCCTTGTCAGATCGACTATACTGCCGAGGTTCTTCTCGAGTTTTGCTCTTTGCCGGGTGACCTGAAGCTTTTCGCGTTTTGACATGTTCTGAAATGTACCGTCCGTAGCCATTTTATCGATGGATCCCATCTTCTTCACAGCCTTACGGATTGTCGGAAAATTGGTAAGCATACCACCAGGCCAGCGTTCGGTAACATAGGGCATGTTAACCTTTTTCACTTTCTCGGCTACAATTTCCTTGGCTTGTTTCTTTGTCGCTACAAACAGTACTTTTTTACCCGATTTGGCGATATGCTTCATTGCTGAAGCGGCTTCATCGAGTTTAGTGATTGTTTTTTCAAGATCGATGATATGGATCCCGTTCCGCTCCATGAAGATATAAGGTGCCATTGAGGGATTCCATTTTCTTTTAAGGTGTCCGAAGTGCACACCTGCATCCAATAATTCTTTGAAAGTTGTTCTGGGCATTTTTATAATTTTAAGTTTACATTCATTAAGTCAATTACAGAGTAGTCCGTTGTTTTGGAGTCTTTGCAATTTCGATACTAAACTTGCATTTCTATTATAAGGATATTCTAACGTTTACTGAACTGGAATCTCTTGCGTGCCTTGGGCCTGCCTGGTTTCTTTCTTTCAACTTCGCGCGGGTCGCGTGTCAGAAAGCCACTCGTCTTCAATGTTTTCCTGTTCTCTTCATCAGCCAGTATCAACGCACGGCATATGCCAAGACGAAGAGCCTCAGCCTGACCCTTAACGCCTCCGCCGATAATATTCACGTTAATATCATACTTGTCGGCAACATTCAGGAGAAGGAGCGGCTGTGTCACAACGTAATGAAGAGTTTCTGCTCCGAAGTATTCTTTATAGTCTTTTCCGTTAACAGTTATTTTCCCTTTGCCATCACTTAAATATACTCTTGCAACAGCTGCTTTTCTTCTTCCTAATGCATTGATTGGTTCCATATCTGTGCTTAGTTGTTTTTAATTTCAATCTTCCTGGGTTTCTGTGCTTCATGCGGATGGGAAGCTCCTGTATAGACATGCATGTTCTTAAAAATAGCCCTTCCCAGACGGTTCTTCGGCAGCATCCCCCTTACAGCAGCTTCAAGAAGTCTGATGGGATTTTTCTTCAGCAGTTCCTCTGCGATTATGCTTCTCTGTCCTCCGGGATACCCTGTATACCTTACATATTCCTTCTCCGACCACTTCTCACCTGTCAGTACAACCTTTTCAGCATTTATAACTATAACATTATCACCGCAGTCAACATGAGGTGTGAAATTTGTTTTATGCTTACCCCTGAGCATATTGGCAACCAGAGTCGCAAGACGTCCAAGAACTGCGCCTTCAGCATCAACTATTACCCATTCCTTGTTGACAGTTGTTTTATTTGCAGATACTGTCTTATAGCTTAAGGTATTCACTTTATATTAATTTTAAATTGATACACTTATACTTATCGCCGATGACCCTTAGTTTTCGGGTTTGCAAAAATACAATATATTTCCGTAAAAAAAATAATATTAAACAGAATTTATTAAGGGTGACCAAACTAAGATTATTTTTACTTTCTGTTTCAGCCGGATATTGAACCAAAATTATAAAGGGAATGAGGAATGATAAATATTTTCTGTCACAGGCTGTTGAGTTGGCACGCAACGGTATCATAAAGGGAGGAGGTCCCTTCGGAGCTGTTATCTCGAAGGAAGGAGAGATAATTGCTGAAGCCAATAATCTGGTCGTGCTTTCAGCCGATCCCACGGCGCATGCAGAGATTCTTGCTATAAGGAAAGCATCAGTAGCTTTGAAAACCCACGATCTGAGCGGTTGTGTCATTTATACCTCATGCGAACCATGTCCGATGTGTCTTGGAGCAATTTACTGGGCACGGATAAAAAAGGTGGTTTATGCTTCTACCCGGCTTGATGCGGCAGCTTCAGGGTTCAGCGATAATCTGATATATGATGAAATGATCCTCAGTCCCGGAGAAAGGAAGATAGATTTTATCTTTTTCCCGGATGCAGGCGGCAAGGATGTCTTCAGGGAATGGGACAAATTTGAAAAAAAGATCCCATACTGACAGATGACAAGAATAGCCAGACTGCACAGAGAGTTTTTTGTCCGCGATGTTCTTCTTGTTGCTCCGGAGCTTATCGGAAAGATCCTTGTCGTCAGATCGTCCAATAAAATGCTGAATAAATATGCCATAACTGAAACCGAAGCTTACCGGGGCTCGGAGGATGAAGCTTGTCATGCCAGCAGGGGCAGAACAAAACGCAATGAGGTTATGTTTTATCCGGGCGGGAAAATATATGTCTATTTCGTTTATGGGATGTACTGGATGCTGAATGTTGTCACCGGTGGTGAGAATGATCCGCAGGCAGCACTTATCAGGGGTATTGAAGGTTATAACGGTCCTGGCAAACTGACCAGGGCTCTTGGCATCGGGAGGTTATTTTACGGAGAGGATCTGACCACCTCAGAACGGATATGGATTGAAGATGCCGGTCTGGCACCTTCAATTAAGACAAGCTCCAGGATTGGAATAAATTATGCCGGCGAGGTCTGGAAAAACAAACCCTGGAGATATTACCTTGAGGAATAGCACTTTCTTCCTGTTAAAATGAAGTTAAATAGGTCTGCAGGTATCTTCATGTTATTATTTTTTACGTTATTTGTTCATTCAGAAAATCAAAATACTACATTATGAATCCAGTTTGGGGCACATACCGCCGGTGGAATACTGTTACAGGCTGGTTTATGTTTGTCTTCTCGGCGGTAATTTACCTTTTAACGGTCGAGCCCACGGTTAGCTTCTGGGATTGCGGTGAATTTATACTCTCTGCCTTTAGGCTGCAGGTAGGCCATCCTCCGGGTGCACCTTTATTCCTGATGATAGGAAGGCTGGCAACCTTGTTTGCAGGAGGTGACACATCGAAAGTAGCGCTTATGGTGAATATCCTTTCGGCACTATGCAGCGCATTTGCCATTATGTTCCTGTTCTGGACAATAACACATCTTGTAAGGAGAGTATCTCTGGGCAGCAGTGTGCCGGATTCAAAAACTATCCCTGCTGTTATTGGAAGCGGCATTCTCGGTTCTATGGCCTATACCTTTTCAGATACTTTCTGGTTTTCAGCTGTTGAAGGTGAGCTTTATGCAGTATCATCACTTGTCACCGGCCTTGTATTCTGGGGCATGCTTAAGTGGGAAGAGGAAGCGGATGACCCGGCCTCTGGCCGATGGATAATACTGATCGCTTATATCATGGGTCTGGGGCTGGGAATACACCGCCTGAACCTGCTTGTAATCCCTGTACTTGTTTTTGTTTATTACTTCAGAAAATATGAGGTTACACTAAAAGGTGTCATTTATACACTGTTTCTGGCTGTTGTTTTGCTGGGATTCATTGTGTTTATTATAGTGCCCGGCGTTCCTGAAGTCGCGGGATGGTTTGAGTTGTTTTTTGTCAATGTAATCGGATTACCCTACAATACCGGGCTCATGGTATTTGTGGCAGTACTTATCGCCCTGCTGGTTCTTGGAATAAGGTATTCCATAAAGAGCAGGAGAGTGATCCTCAATTATATAATGACCTGTCTGACAGTAATTATGATAGGGTATTCATCCTATGCCATGATAATGATCAGGTCTTCAGCGAAACCTCCAATGAATCAGAATAATCCTTCCGATATATTCTCTCTGGCATATTATATCAATATGCAGCAGTACGGGAGTTCACCCAAGCTGTATGGACCGTATTACACTGCACCTCCGATAGATGTAAAACAGGTTATTTCAGGTTATAACAAGATAAACGGGAAATATGAACCTTATTACCATCCTGAATATGATTATGAGAACAGGTTTGAGACAATTTTCCCCCGGATGTACAGTCCCGAGCCCGAGCATAAGCCGGCATATGAATACTGGGGAAATGTGAAGGGAATACGCTATACGGTAAGTTCGGGCTCGGGTCGGGAGACTCTGGTCTGTCCCACATTTGGAGAGAACCTGCGTTTCTTTTTCAGGTATCAGACAGGCTTTATGTACCTCAGGTATTTCATGTGGAATTTTGCAGGCCGGCAGAACGATGTGCAGGGTAACGGGAACAGCTTCAATGGCAACTGGATAAGCGGGATTAAATTCATTGACGAAGCCAGGCTGGGCGATCTGGATAATATTCCGGCTGATCTTAAAAACAATCCGGGTAATAATAAATACTATTTCCTGCCCTTGCTTATAGGTCTTGCAGGGATCTTCTGGCAATATAAAAGGGACAGGAATGGCTTCTGGCTGGTAATGGCATTATTCATAATGACCGGCCTGGCAATAATTTTCTACCTCAATCAGAATCCGAACCAGCCCAGGGAACGTGACTATGCTTATGCCGGATCGTTTTATGCGTTTGCCATCTGGATAGGGATGGGATTCATGCTCCTCTATGAACAGCTGCAAAAGTTCTTTGACCACAGGATATCTGCAGCTATTACATTTATTGTACTTGCTGCTGCCTGCCCTCTTTTTCTGGCAGCCGAAAACTGGGACGACCACGACAGATCGGGCCGTTACACGGCCAGGGATATAGGGGCCAATTATCTTAAATCATGCGCCCCGAACAGTATATTGTTTACTTACGGTGATAACGATTCATTTCCGGTGTGGTATGTTCAGGATGTGGAACAGGTAAGAACTGATGTAAGGGTTGCCAACCTGAGCTATATCCAGGCCGGATGGTACGTCGATATGATGAGGCAGAAGGCATTTGACTCGGAACCGCTGCCCTTTTCGCTGGGACCTGAAAAATATATTGAAGGGCTGAGAATCCAGATCCCGGTAATAAGCAAGATTGATAAACCTGTAAATATAAAGGAGGCTGTGGCGTTTGTCGGCCTCGATGACAGGAAATACATGGTCGACCTGAGCGGGAGAGGCGACTATGCAAACTACCTGCCAACCAGTAAACTGCTGATCGATGTTGACACATCAACAGTTCTTTCGAACGGCACCGTAAAGGAATACTTCAAAGACAGACTGCTCTCCCCCATAATCTGGGAGTATACCGATGAGGACGCCTTTAAAGGCGATCTGGCTATCATGGATATGCTCGCTACAAATAAATGGAACCGTCCTGTTTATATATCAACTACAGTCCCTTCGAGCCAGTATAAGGGACTTGAGAAGTATTTCATACAGGAAGGTCTTGCCTACAGGATCGTGCCTGTAAGGACTGATACACCGGAACAGGGTGAGTATGGCATGATAGATCCGGTTGTCATGTACGACAACATGATGAATAAGTTTGAATGGGGAAACGCTGCTGATCAGGGGGTCTACCTTGATGAAAACAACCGGCGGATGCTGAGCAATTTCAGGAGGCTTTTCGGAAACCTGGGCAAAGCATTACTCCAGGCAGGAGATACTGTAAAGGCGGTTCAGGCTGCCCACAGAGGCCTCGGGATAATCCCGTCGGAGAAGGTCCCGAATGATTTTTTCTCGGCTGGCCTTGCCGAGGTGCTGATAAGAGCCGGCGAAAAGGAGGAAGGAGCTGAGCTGCTGAATAAGATAATTAGCTATTCAAGGGAGTACCTTGACTATGCAGTAAATCTGCGACCTGATAAACGATTTGGAATGGAATTGTCCAACAGCATGAATATTCAGGCACTGATCGATATATATAATTTTGCATTGTCCCAGAAATCTGACTCGCTTATTGCTGCCCTCGAACCACTTATCAACGATTATTACAGTAAACTGTTCTCTGTAAAATAGCACCACATGCGTCTTCCAAGACCATGGTTCCCTGCAAAATGGTTTTTCCCGGAGGCCCTGTTCAGGATTAAAACTGATGACAGGCTCTTATGTCTGACCTTTGATGACGGACCGGATCCTGCTTCTACGCCGGGAATAATCGATATGCTTGAAAAATATGATATCAGGGCAATATTCTTCTGTAACGGACGATCAGCTGAAAACTATCCTGGTCTTACTGACCTTATCAGAAGCAGGGGGCATATCACCGGCAACCACGGATACAGCCACCTGAACGGATGGACCACTCCGGCAACGATCTACTGTGATGATGTAAACCGGGCGGCTCCGTTTTCATCCACGACATTATTCCGTCCGCCCTATGGCCGCTTAAAGTTCAGTCAGTACACGACTATTAAAAAGAGTTACAGGATTATAATGTGGGATGTCATGCCGTATGATTATGATAAACATTCAGGCAGTGAAAAGGCTCTGAGTATACTCAGGAAAAAGATCAGGCCTGGTTCAATAATTGCGTTGCATGACAAGCCTGAAAGCACCCTTCACGGCTTTCTTGAAGAATTTATCAGGTATGCAATGGAAAAAAACTTCAGGTTCTGCCTTCCCGATCTTTAGTCTCAGACGCCGGTTACGTGATTTTTTTTGTCAGAATGAAATGTTACTTTTGGTAGACCTTTAACCTTCCTGAAAATGAACATTCTCATACTGGGATCAGGCGGCCGGGAACATTCTATAGCCTGGAAACTTGCCCAAAGTCCCAAGGTAAGCCGCATCTTCACCGGACCAGGAAATGCCGGGACTGCTGATACCGGGACGAATCTGCCGGTCAATCCAGAGAACTTCGGGGAAGTAAAGAAAGCCGTAATGAAGAATAATATCAATCTTGTTGTTGTGGGTCCGGAAGCTCCGCTGGTTGCAGGTATACACGATTTCTTCATTAACGATGAGTTCCTTAGAAATATTCCTGTTATCGGACCTGATAAATCTGCTGCAAGGCTGGAAGGCAGCAAGGATTTTGCCAAAGCATTTCTTACAAAATATAAAATTCCGACGTCTGAATACAGGAGCTTTGACAGTACAAATATAAGTGAAGCCACAGGCTTCCTGAAGACTCTGAAGCCACCCTATGTTGTTAAGGCTGACGGGCTTGCGGCTGGTAAAGGTGTGGTCATTCTCGACGACATCAGTTCTGCTGAAGAGGAGTTGAAGGCAATGCTAAGCGGAAAGTTCGGTGCAGCAGGTCAGAAGGTCGTAATTGAACAGTACCTCAAAGGAGTTGAACTCTCGGCCTTCATAGTTACTGACGGGCATTCTTACAAGCTGTTGCCTGAAGCAAAAGATTATAAAAGAGTCGGGGAGGGGAACACAGGTCTTAATACCGGTGGCATGGGAGCAGTATCTCCCGTACCTTTTGCCGACAGGAATTTTATGGAGAAAGTGAAAGTGAGAATTATCGAACCGACTCTGAAAGGTTTGTCAGCGGAAGGTATTCTTTATAGGGGTTTTATTTTTTTCGGCCTTATCAATGTGGATGGGGATCCCTATGTTATTGAGTATAATGCAAGGCTTGGTGATCCTGAATCGGAGGTCATCATACCGAGGATCAAATCGGATTTCTATGAACTGATCGAAGGTGTGGTGAAGGGCGATCTTGAGTCAAGAGTGATAGATATTGATGACCGGTATGTGGCGACAGTGATGCTCGTCTCCGGAGGATACCCCGGAAGTTATGAAAAGGGAAAGACAGTCTTTGGTCTTGACCTGGCAAGGGATTGTGTTATATTTCATTCAGGAACGAAATTGTCGGATAATAAAGTGATTACCTCGGGAGGACGGGTGCTTGCTGTGAGCGCCTGGGGAAACACCATAAAGGAGGCCATTGAAGGAGCTTATAAAAATGCCCGCCGTGTATCGTTCGATAATATGTATTACAGGACTGATATTGGATTTGATCTATAGTATAAATGCTTCTGAAGTATTTCAAAGGAACCCGGCCGCGTGTCATCTCCCTGATAGTTTTTACACTCATAATTGTCTGGATAAATGCGTTTCTTAATCCGCAGTTCCCGGGATTATCACTGTATGAGACAAATCCGATGCCTCTGTACGGGCTTGTCATTTCGGCAATGGGAAGCAGTCCCCTGTTGGGAGTAATCTTTTCTGTATTGTTGTCGTCACTCATAGCCTTCCTCCTGGTAAATTTCAACACAACAGTATTCTTCATTAATGAGAGGACGTTTCTTCCCGCCGCTGTTTTCATCCTTATTACCGGTCAGTTCCCGGAAAACCAGGTGTTAAATCCGGTCCTTCCTGCAACAGTTTTTCTCCTCCTTGCACTAATGCGGATAATGGCAGCGTACAGGAAACCTGATACGGCGTATGACTTTTTTGATGCGGGGATACTGATAGGCATCGGAAGCCTGTTCTACTGTAACCTGATGTGGTTCATGATTATAGTTTATATAGGAATCGCTTTATTAAGACCGGTTAATTTAGTTGAGATTGCCATCTCATTGCTTGGATTTCTGACTCCTTTTCTCATCACCGCCGGAATTTTTTATGTTGTCGGGAAAAATATTGGTTCTCTGCTCAGGGATATTCAGATTAATATATTTGGTGATTCGCCCGGCTATCATTTCGGGTGGCTCTCTGTGACCACTTTGGTCTTCATCGGATTTATGATGCTGACAGCACTGGCTTTTCTTCTGACAAGGATTAATTCCCAGAAGATCAAATCGAGGAAAACTTTCTACCTTCTTCTCTGGACACTTGTTATTTCACTGGCATTATATATTGTCCTGCCTTCTGTCTCCATAGAATTGGTCTGGATAGCAGGAATTCCCGCCAGTTATATACTGACTCATTATTTTGTCTTTGTCAGAAAGAAAATAATTCCGGAGGTTATTTTTGCAGTATTCTTTCTGCTGATCCTTCTTGTGCATGTATTAAACTATGCTTAGAATGATCATCTGATCATTGAGACAACTCCCACACCTGATCCCTTCTGACCATTTTCGAAATCAAAATTCAGCTGATAGATCCCGCTTTTGTTGCATATAAAGTCGACATAAGGATATATCTTCCCTGTTTTCTGGTCATATGATGTGAGAACGACGTTGTCAGCTTCATCTTTAATGGTCAGGATGAGCTTTCCTTTTGAATCTTCAGTATTGCACAAGGTAAATCTGTACTTTGTGTTTCTCCAGAGTGATATGTTCGCTTTGAACCGCATGTCGGCACCTGAAGCTGCTTTACCCAGCTGGATCCTGAAATCCTTGAGGTATCTGGCATTCGGGCCGCTTGTCTTCAGACAGCTGCTTACCAGCGGATCGGTCGGTTGTCCGGACAGGCCGGCCGCTATGAAAAATAGAAAAAGCGAGAATAATATTTTTTTCATGCTAATTGGTAACAAGTAGTTTATTTCTGATATTTTTTGATGTCTCAATAATTTCCGCGAGCTGTCCCGCAGTCATATCTACCTTACTGGTTTCGGTCTGGGTTATTACAAGTCCGCCGTCTTTCTCAACGCTTACCGGGTCTCCAAGAGTATATGTGATCCTGATATCCCTGTATTTATCCCTGATCTCCCGGAGATTCCGGCAGAGGTCTGTAAATTTGGGATAGTCGTTGCAGTAGGGACTTGCAAGAAGCAGGAGGTCATTAAGTATGATTTTCTGCTCACCTATACGGTCTCTGAGAAGTGTATCAGGATAATGGTTCATTACCTGTGTTGCAAGGTACTGCCCCTCAATCCATACTCCGATGATCATAAGAGCGGAAAGATGCCCCCTGTCATTGTCACGAAGATATTCGTCGATCCGGGTGTATGAGTCAATGGAAAGGAATAAAAGCGAGTCGAGATCTGATTTATTCAGCGACACTCTTTTTATGGTCTCAAAATCAAAAAACTGACCTACATTGATTCCTTCTGCAAGCTTCCTGATGGATGAGAGAATGTCGATTGATGAACCCGTCTTTTCGTACATATTAAGATAACCCAGGTCAGCACCCAGTATTCCAAGTGTCAGCGCCTTATCGAATTCTGTCTTCTGCGTTCCGGCATCGATTGAGGTGGCAAGGTATTCAGGAGAGAAGGGCACATTCATCTCCTGGAGGAGATTTGCTATCTCCACCGGTGATGCAATGTTCCTGGAGATATCGGCAATGGCTTCTGCACTGAGCTTTTGAGCTTCCCCGAAAGATATTGAATCAGCGGAAGCGAAAGAAGACTCTCCCTTTTTAGTTGCAGAATTCCTGCATGAAATAATGACAGACAGAATTATAAGCAGTACGACAAGCGATCTTCCTTTCACAAGGTTAATTAATTGGTTTAACCAAAGATATTAAAAAGCAAAAACTGTTTAACGAAAATACTGCAGGCATTATACTCAGCAAGAGAATAATCCGCTGTAAAAATACTATTTCTTTTTTGAAATTGATCTGCCGAATTTCTTCTGTATCCATCCGGGGATTATTAATGCTCCTACAAGCAGGTAGGGGTAATAGCTTATTAACCGCCAGATAATGGCGATTGCAAATGCGATACTTCCGGCATAAGCCGGATCGGCCGGAATGGCATCCGTTATGTACCGGCCGAGAATTACCTCTGCAAAGCCGCTGCCTCCCGGTGTCGGCAGTATAATCATTATTATCCATGTCAACAGCTGTCTGGCGAATATCAGGAAATGATCGCTCACGGAGAAAAATGCAACCAGTATTGCATTTACGACCCAGTACCTCGATGTCCATGACAGGAATGTAGCTGCAAACACCTTTAACCAGAACGAGAATGGCTTCCTTTTCAGCTCACGTGAGCTTTCAACGATATCATTTCCTGCTTTAACGGCCGATTCCCTCCATCTTCTTATTAGTGGCAGCCTGAAAACATAAATTAGGGTTTGCTTTATCTTGACGGGATCGACGAAAAGTCCGTAGCCGACAAAAATTACCCAGGCCAGTATGATGGTATATCCAACAATAGCGACAATTACCAGATTGTTCAGAAAAGTAACTCCGATTGACTCCACAGAAGTAGTGAACAGAATCTTTCCTCCCACAGTAATCAGTATCACCGGGAACATTATCACAAAATAAAGCTCATCGAGGAACGAAGTTGCGAGCACAACAGATGTGCTTCTTCCTACTGAAATACCTTCCTTATGGATAAAAACCACTGCGACAGCTGTTCCTCCCACAGTTGAAGGTGTAATTGCCGATGTGAATTCCCAGAGCATAATAACCCTGAATGCCTGCAGCCACGTGAGGTCCTTTTCGGTGAGTATCCTTATACGGATCATATACCCGAGATCCCGTCCCAGCATGCAGCACCAGGCAACAAAAATCCAGAAAACCGTGCTCCCGGTAAAATGAAGTTTCCTTAATGCATCGACATTTATATCCTTGATAATAAACCACCCAACCACCGCAAGACCTATAACAACAGGTATGATGATCCGCGACGGTTTCAGTTTGCTTACGAGAGTATAGTGGCTGTCTTCAGACATTGATTCTTATTCCTGCTCTCCTTTTGTCCCGGCCCGCATCAACCTTCTTTCGAGTTCGTATTCGCCGGCCGGACGATTGATTTCCACGCCGGGCGTTACAGGTGTACCGAATAATGGAGAACCATTTTTATCCCAGGTATAACTCTGCATCCTTACATCTCTTTCCCAGCCCTCCCTGATACTTTTTTTGGAATGATAGATGATCCAGTCTTCGCTGCCGTCGGGGGACTTTACAAATGAGCAATGTCCCGTACCGGTGGGACCCTGAAAGACAGGACCTGTTTTTTCCCAGTTTGACGGCGAAAGAGGTGAGCCATTAACATCTTTCAGACGGAGAATTCCGAGCCTGTAGTCAGTTGTCCACGACTCACGGCATGAATAGACTATAAACAGATTTTCATTCTTTACCAGTATTTCCGGTCCTTCCTGGAGGTCGAGAGGACCACCTGTCTCCCATGGTTCCTCCGGACTGGATATCCTGACCCTTATTCCTTTGATTGTGCAGGGATCACTCATTTCTGCTATATAGAGATGCTGCGGTGTTTTATCGGTGAGAGCGGCACTTTCCCAGCCTGACCAGACTGCATAAAGATGATTCATGAAATTGAATACAGTCATGTCGATTGCCCAGATATTGCCGCTTTTCATGTCGGGATTGTCCCCGGTATAGAGCATTCCCTCGTCGGAATATTTACTGAAAGGATCATCGGTTTCAGATTTGAGCACTCCTGTTTTCTGATGTATATAAGGAGGTCCGGATTCTCCGGCCGCGTAATAAACATACCAGTGTCCGTCAATGAAATGCAGCTCCGGTGCCCACACACAGGCTCTGTTCCAGCCGGCTTCGGGGGCCTCCCATACTCTTTTTGTTTCTCCGGGTTTTGTAAGGAATTTTGATTTTGTGATACTGATGCCGTTTCTCCCCGAAAAGGAATGATAATAGTACCCGTCTTTCTCAATGAACCAGGGATCAGCCCCGTCAAACACAGGATTTATGAAGGTGCGTTTTATTTCGGCGTTCTTTTCATCCGTAATCTGGCATCCCTCCAGGTAAAAGCCGGAGATTAACAGGATACTGAACAGAAAATAATTCATACGGGTATTATTTCTTGGCTGTTGCCTTTTCTTCCTCTGTCTTCTTATCAATGTATTTTTTCCCCTTCACTATCCATTCGCCCGGTTTTTCTCCGAGGAGGTAATGATTGAAGAATTCATTGACCTTTTTGGTATAGTCCAGCTGATTCTCCTTCTTCGCAAGCGAATGATTCTCGCCGTCATACACAAGCATAATATATGGCTTTTCCATCCTGCGCATGGTTGTGAACATCTCAATGCCCTGATGCCAGTCCACAGCACCATCGCTCGTTCCGAAAGCCACAAGCAGGGGTGTTTTGATGTTCTTTGCCTGGAACATCGGAGAGTTAGCCATATACTCATCAAGCTGGATCCACCATGGCTCCCTTAACCGTCCCTGGGATATTTCAAAGATATTCTGGTTCGGATTGCCGGAGTTCCAGTAGATCTCGTTATACATGCTGATCATATTAATGAGAGGAGCACCTGCAACTGCGGCAGAGAATAAGTCTGACTGGGTAATTATGAAGCTTGTCTGGTAAGCACCCCAGCTGTGTCCCATGATACCTATCTTCTTCTCATCGATCATACCTTTCTTCAGAACTTCCTCAACAGCCGGGACAACGCAGTTCACTGCCGATTCTCCCGGGTGATTTGTCTTGTAGACAATATCGGGCTGGAAAACAAAATACCCCTGGCTTGTATAATTTGTAGTATTATATGAGCTCCTTGGCGAAGGTGATACGTAATAATTAAGAACATTGGACCTGATCTCGTAGATATAAACAATCATGGGATATTTTTTCCCGGGCTCGTATTTAGCCGGGTAGAACAGGGCTCCCTGAAGTGGTTTGCCATCACGGTTGGTAAAATTGACAAGCTCACTTTTACCCCAGGCAAACTTAGCCTGCTGTGGATTGGTATCGGATATTTTCACATGGCTGGAGAATGTTCCTGACGTTCTGTAAACATTTGGGGATAAAGAATATGTTTCGGATCTGTAAACAAAGTAATCGGCTTTTTCAGCTTTTCTGAGTCCGGAAATTGCCTTTGCCTCGTAAATAAGCTTCTCGAATTTGTTCCTGACAGTCAACCTGTAATATCCCGATTCCTTTGTCAGGTCGCCCGATGCCGAGAAATACAGATCCTTGGTTCCGTCGATATACGGATATTCGAAATCGAGCCTGACAAACCTGAAAATGATCTTGTTTTCCTTCCCGTTTGTTAACCTTACAGGCTTCGAGCCATCCATATTGATTTTCCAAATGTCATATTCATCGTATACGAGCAGCGCCTTGTCATCTTTAAACCATCCGCCGCTGCCGAACGGAGGCTTAACATCCAGCGGACTGTCGTCACGTGTATTCCAGAATATGGTCTCGATATCCTTTGTCAGATTTAAATGAACATCTTTGTAAATATCATAGACCCACCAGTTCTTATCCTTAAAATAGAGCAGGTATTTTCCGGCAGGCGATGACCCGTAAACAGAGGAGAAGGCTGTCAGTATCTGTTTTTTAGCGCCGGTGGTTGAATTTACTAGGTAATAATCGAAAGTGGGCTGACGGAAGGCTGGTCGGTAAGGGGTGTCGTCAGTCACAATTGCATGATGTCCGTCACCGGTCACTGTTGCCCTCCTGATGGTGTCATCAGTAATTTTAACAACGTTGTTCGGCTCGAGATTCCATGCAAAAAGATAGGTGAAGTTTTTATCGGTAGTATATGTATTCTTTTGGCGGGGCTGAATGGGATCATCCTTCCAGTGCCATATATCCACTCCGGGTATTTTTGGAGTTTCCGCCGGAGCCTTTTTGTCTTTCTTCTCCTTTTTCGTCCAGTCAAAAACGCCGAAATAAAGGATTTTGTAATCATCTGAAATTACGGGCCTGTAGGCTTCCTTTATGTACATGCCCGCAGGAAACGCTTTGTCCGATGATGGATTATAGCTTTTTATATCAGGTTTAGTGTAAATATTCCTGACTGTAAAAACAACATGATTCTCCTCGACATAACTTGTATCGGTGAAAGCTTTCAGGAACATAAGGACATTTCCTTCTCTCTCCCAGACAAGATTTCTGTAAACAGCAGTATCATTGCTGAGGAATGAGATGTTATAGTTATCGAGGTTCATGAGTTCGACGCCATTGCCTTTCTTGTTTTCAGCACTGGTTATATATGCAAGCCTGTTGCCGGGTTTATTCACCGAAAACTCCGAGATATTACCGATGTTTTTTGTGCTGCCTGTCTTCAGGTTATGGATGAACAGGTCCTTTGTCTTGCTGTCATTTGCATATCCGCTCATTATGAGATGGCTGGCATCTCTTGTAAATATAAATGATTCAGTATTTTCGAATACCCTGACAGTACCTGATTCAAGGTTTACGAGTCTTGTTTTGTATTTCACAGGTTTTTTCTGTTCGGTCATTTTTTCGATCTGTTTCTCGCTGTAGCCCATTCTGGAAGCTGCCCACTTTGAATCATCTGAAAAGATGTTTCCTGTCGAAAGCGGGTATTTATAAAGCTTTGATGAAGATGGGTTTTTAATATAAAGTGTATCATCTCCGTCTACCAGGGTAACATTCCAGCTTACCCAGCTGCCATCATTCGAAATGGAATATGATCCCAGGTTTTGCCATCTGGCATAATCTTTTTCGGTTATTGCCGGAAGCGTATCCTGCGCAATGGCTGTCAGACTGAAAAAAAACAGGAAAACTCCTGTACTTAACGATTTTGATAATTTATTCATGGAAGGGCATTTTTAAACGGGGAAAAATAAAAAATTAAACCAAATATAGTTATTTTGGAAAGGGAATAGAATCTTTATCTTAATAATGTAAAGCCAATGAAAACAGGTGACAGTTTACGGGTATGGTTACTGACTGCACTTGCAGTACTGATCTGCGGACAGCTCTCTGCAAAAACTTCAGGGAGAAATATACAGAACTTCAATTTCGACTGGAAATTTCATAAAGGGGATATTGCCGGAGGACAGAATATTGGTCTGGATGACAGTGACTGGAGACAACTTGATCTTCCCCACGACTGGAGTATTGAGGGACCTTTCAGCAGCGAAAACTCGAGCTGCACCGGATATCTGCCGGGAGGTATCGGATGGTACAGGAAAGCATTTATAATCCCGAAAAGTGAAAAAGGCAGATTGATTTATATAAGTTTTGACGGAATATACAACAACAGCGAGGTTTGGATAAACGGGGCCTATCTCGGTAAAAGGCCAAACGGATACATTTCATTTCAATATGATCTTACACCATATATTAAATTCGGTCAGCAAAACCTCATAGCCGTTAAAGTGGACCACTCCCTTGCGGCAGATTCGCGGTGGTACACTGGATCTGGAATCTACCGTTCTGTTAATTTATTAACAATGAATCAGGTACATATAAAGCAGTGGGGCGTATATTATACTACACCTCAGGTGATGGAAACTGAGGCAAAATTATCGGTTGAGACCAGCATAATAAATGAAACCGGTAAAAGAATTTCTGCCGAAGTCCTCAACTGCCTTCTTTCCGGAAATGATACAGTGGGGAAAGCAATCCGGAAGATCACCCTGGATCCTTCAGGGGAACAGACAATCAATCAGGAAATCACAATTAGGAATCCACGGTTATGGGATGTTGATGATCCCAAACTGTACACTCTTCATACCATTCTAAGGAACAAAAGGAGTATGGATGATGTCACGACACAGGTTGGTTTCCGGACCCTGAGGTTCGATGCTGACAGGGGATTTTTCCTGAACGGAAGGAATATGAAGCTTAAAGGTATTTGCATGCATCACGACGCCGGAACGCTAGGTGCTGCTATCCCGCGCGAAGAGATATCACGAAGGCTGGATATACTTAAGGAACTGGGGTGCAATGCCATAAGAACCAGCCACAATCCTTTCTCTCCTGATTTCCTCGATCTGTGCGATATTAAAGGATTCCTTGTAATAGGAGAGGCATTTGATGAATGGGAGCTTTCGAAAAATAAATGGCTTGCCGGATGGAACGTGGGAACACCGGGCAAGCAGGGCTATGCCGTGAATTTCGCGGAATGGTCAAGAACCGACCTGAAGGATTTTATCCTCAGAGACCGGAACCATCCGGCGGTCATCATGTGGAGTATCGGTAATGAAGTTGACTATCCCAACGATCCGTATACTCATCCGATACTTAATACTGAAGCAAATCCCCAGACATGGGCAAAGTTCAGTGATAAGCTGCCTCATGCTGACAGGCTTGGTGTTGTGGCAAAAGAGCTTGTCACAGTAATAAAAGAGCTGGACCAGACCAGACCCGTCACTGCCGGACTAGCCTCTGCGCTGATGTCGAATGAGACAGGGTATGCACAGGCTCTCGATGTGGCAGGTTACAATTACCAGGAAAACCGCTATGAATATGACCATAAGAAATACCCCGAAAGACCATTGTATGGGAGCGAGAACGGAATGACCCTTGAAATGTGGAATTATGTTGCGGATAATGATTATGTCATGGGGCAGTTTCTGTGGACAGGTTTCGAATATCTTGGTGAAGCAGGGCGGTTTCCTTCACGGTCAAACACAGCCGGAATAATTGACCTGGCAGGTAATAAGAAACCGGAATTCTTTTTCAGACAGAGCATCTGGAGCAATAAGCCAATGGTTTTTCTGGGAACATCTGACCGGCTTACTGACAGAGGTCCCGTTAACCTGTGGTCTCATAAAAGGGTTGAACCGTTATGGAATTATAAACCCGATCAGGTTATAAGCGTCAATGCATTCACCAATTGTGAGGAGGTTGAGCTTTTTCTGAATGGCAAACCTCTTGTGGCTAAGAGGATGTCGGAATTTAAGAACAGAACTATTTCCTGGGAAGTTCCCTTTGAAAGCGGGACATTAAGGGCAGTAGCAAAAAACAACGGAAGGGAAGTTGCAACACATGAGCTGAAGACCACAGGAAATCCTGTAGCAATAATTGCCAGGTGCGATAAGAGTTCCCTGAAGGCGGACAGGCAGGATCTGGCACATATTTTTATAAATATATGCGACGAAGCCGGAAATACAGTATACAGTGCTGATAATGAAACGACATGCCAGGTAACCGGGCCTGTTATCCTTCTCGGAATGGAGGATTCCAATCCTTCAAATACTGAGGACTACAAGGACAATAAACAGCACGCTTTTCACGGTAGGCTGCTGGTGTATCTGCAGTCAACGGATAAGATGGGCAAGGTTACCGTCAGGTTAACCTCTCCCGGACTGAAAGAAGCTATTATTAATCTGGACGTCAGGGATTAACAGATCTTATACCGCCTCAATTGTTGACGGAGGCTTCGTAGCAATATTATAAGTCACGCTGACTATCCCGGGTACATTTTTAATAATTTCCCGGGCAAGCAGCTCCAGGATTTCGAAGGGCAGCTTTGTGGGCGAGGCAGTGCGGGCATCCCTGCTGGCCCAGCAGCGTATCTCGATCTGTTGTCCGAAATCACGCTTTCCTTCGCGCATTCCTGTTACACGGTCCTCGTGAAGGATTGCCATATACTGAAAGGCACCGGAGGATTTAAGGATACGCTCAACCACAGCTGTCGCCCTGCGTACGGTATCGATCCGTTCAGGAGTTGCTTCACCGATTACCCGCGCAGATAATGCCGGTCCGGGGAAAGGGATCCTTTCGAACATCTCCTGCGGCAGGCCGAGAGCTTTGCCGACTTCCCTGACGCTGTCCTTACGCAGCTGGATCAGAGGTTCTATTATCCTGTAGCCAAAGGCAGCCTGTGGATCAATACCCAGCTGTTCAAATACGTTATGCTGGCGTTTTATTCCCGCAACAGTTTCATCGACATCGGTCAGGATCGTTCCCTGGAGGAGATATTTTGCTCCGCATTCTCTGACAATCCTGCCGAATACATTTTTATAGAATGTCTGGGTTATGGCTTCCCTTTTTTCTTCAGGATTGGTTATACCTTTAAGTGCATCGAAAAACTCTTTTCTTGCATCTATAATCTCAACACTTACTCCAAGCTTTCTAAAGAATGCTGAGACCTGTGCAGGTTCTCCCTCCCTCATCAGACCGTTTTCGATAAAAACAGTCCTCAGGTTTTCACCAAGCGCCTTATGCCCAAGCATTGTGACCACCGATGAGTCAACACCTCCCGAAAGAGCATTGATTGCCATTCCGTTCCCGACAATATTCTTTATCTCATTTACCTTATCGCCTATAAAATTGGCAGGATTGAGTTCTTTCAGGGAAATTTCTTTTATCATATGACGATATTCTTAATAGAATTAATAAAAATGTGAATATAAAATCTATGAGATTCTAAAGATAGGATTTCGGTTCCTGACTGTCTTACTGACATATAAAATAATTACAAACAAAAAATAACCATGATATATTTTTGTATCATTATCCCTCACATCAGGATTTTAACAAATACTGATAGTATCTTTATTAAGGTTTTTAAAAAACATATAATGAGGAGATTCTATTTTGTCATACCAATCCTTTTATCCTTCACCGGAGTTTCAGTCAGCGTGAATTCACAGGATAAAACCACCATATCTGTAAGCCTCGGACAAGAACTGGGTAAAATGAATCCGGTCTGGGCATGGTTCGGTTATGACGAGCC
>JADDYF010000054.1 GCA_015712185.1 Bacteroidales bacterium | reverse complement strand
TTGAGAATCTCAACAAATTAAATCTTAAAGGCTGGAAACTGGATGTTGAAAAGGATCAGCGTCACGGGATTAAAGGCACAAAAGTCACTGTGAAAGTGACCCGGCATGAACACAGGCACAGGTATCTTGCCGATATTGAGAAGATTATTGATCAGTCGAAACTCGACACCAGAACGAAAAAACTTAGCAGCAAAATTTTCATGAAGATTGCTGAGGCTGAAGCTGCAGTCCATGGAATCCCCATTGATGCGGTTCATTTCCATGAAGTGGGAGCTATTGATTCCATCATAGATATTGTCGGTGCTGCCATTTGTTTTAATTCTGTGATGCCCGACGAAGTTTACGTTTCGACGGTGGAACTGGGAGGAGGTCTCGTGAAGTGCGACCATGGGATGCTCCCTGTTCCGGCGCCGGCAACAGCAGAGATCATGAAGGGTATTCCTCTTCGAAAGGGAGGTGTGAATTTTGAAGCGACTACTCCAACCGGCGCGGCTATTCTGTCTGTTGTTGGGACACATTTCTCTGACGTATCGGCATTTAAAATTAAGAAGACAGGTTATGGGATCGGACAGAAAGATCCCCGGGAGTTACCAAACCTGCTGAGAGTGTATCTTGGAGAGAATGATGAAACACCCGGCGGACACGATGCCTTGCTCATTGAATGTAACATCGACGATATGAACCCGGAGTTTTTCGAATATATTTCTGAAAAGCTGTTCGCTGCAGGAGCGTCCGATGTCTTCATCTCAAATATCATTATGAAGAAAGGAAGGCCGGGTAATGTACTTAAGGTTATCTGTGAAACCACCCTTTCCGAAACAGTTAAAAGCATTATTTTCACTGAATCTACATCCCTGGGGATCAGGACCTTCCCATTCAGAAAGGATACACTCATCAGGAAATTTGAAACCCTGAAGACCATTTACGGGCCGGTAACCGTTAAAAGATCGTTTTACAGGGGATACGAGGTATCATGCAAACCTGAATTCGATGAATGCAGACGAATAGCTGCAGAAAAAGGAATACCGGTAAAGGAGGTATACAATAATTTAATGGCCTTGATAGTTCAGCCTCATCCCTGATCCGGTTCAATTCAAATCAATAAACTTTGCAGAAATGTTAGAAGGAAAACTAAAAGAACTCGATTCAATACTAACGGATCTGAATTCCTTTGTTGTGGCATTTTCGGGTGGAGTTGACAGCTCGTTTCTGCTTTACAGGGCTCATTCAATAAATAAGCTGAATATTATGGCTGTCATGATCCGGACGCCGTACATACCATTAAGGGAGATCAGGGAAGCAACTGAATTTGTGAGAACAAACAAAATAAAATATAGCATCATAGATATTGAATTCCCTCAGATAATCGAGAACAATCCACCTGAAAGGTGCTATCTGTGCAAACGAGCTCTCTTTGAAGAGCTGGTTTCATTTGCCGGCAAGAATAATTATGACCATGTTGTTGACGGGACGAATGCCGATGACACGAAAGATTTTCGCCCCGGATTAAGGGCATTAAGGGAACTTGGAATCAGAAGTCCTCTTATGGAATCGGGACTTACAAAGAGCGATATCAGGGAATCATTGAAGAAAGCCGGTCTTGCATTCTGGGATAAGCCTGCAATGGCATGTCTGCTTACAAGGATCCCGTATGGCACAAATATCAGCAGCGACATGCTGAGAATGGTTGAACAGGCAGAAGACCTGCTTTTCGAAAAAGGCTATCCGGGTTCAAGGGTCAGGATCCATGGCGACCTTGCAAGAATAGAATGTCTCACCGGATACCTTGAGAAGTTAGTACATGATCCTCATAAAGAAGATATTATTTCTGAAATGAAGAAAATAGGGTTCAGATATATATCTTTGGACCTTGAAGGCTACAGAACAGGCAGTCTGAATCCAGTAAACCGATTACCATGACCGGCAAAGAAATTAAAAAGCTGCTTCAAGATGTCAAAGAAGGCGCAAAAAGCATAGATGAAGCCCTTGAGATATTAAAAAACTTTCCTTATACCGATCTGGGATTTGCAAGGATTGATCACCACCGGGAAATCAGAACCGGATATCCTGAAATTGTTTACTGTGCAGGCAAATCGGCTGAGCAGGTCACAGGGATATTCAGGGTAATGATCCGGAAGGAGAGTAATATCATTGGTACAAGGGTCAGCAGCGAGATGTACGAAGCTGTTAAAAGCATATTACCAGATGTAGTTTATTATCCCGAAGCAAGGATAATCTCCATTCAGAAAAAGAAGCCTGAAACACCTCCCACAACCATCGCAGTGATAACTGCCGGCACATCTGATATTCCTGTGGCTGAAGAAGCTGCAGTTACCGCTGAACTTCTCGGGAACAGGGTATCAAGAATATATGATGCCGGTGTGGCAGGCATACACAGACTTGTTGACAAGCTTCCGGAAATACGTAAATCAAGAGTGATAATTGTTGTTGCAGGAATGGAAGGTGCCCTTGCCAGTGTGGTCGGAGGACTTGTTGACAAGCCGGTAATTGCCGTCCCGACCAGTGTCGGATATGGCGCCAGTTTCGGGGGAATCTCAGCACTCCTCGCAATGCTTACCAGCTGTTCCTCGGGCGTGACTGTAGTAAACATTGATAATGGTTTCGGGGCAGGCTTCTCGGCCAGCATGATAAACAGGATGAAGTGAAATGTCAGGTTATGCCCGGCAAGATAATACTTTCAACAGCCTATCTGCCTCCACTTGAATATTTTGCCTCTATCAGAGATTCTGATGAAATTTATATTGAACGGGAAGAGAATTACATTAAGCAGACATACCGTAACCGGTGCTATATTTTATCAGCCGGCGGCAGGCAGCTGTTAACGGTGCCGGTTTATGCCGGCAGCTTTCATAAGACACCTGTAAAAGAAATAAGGATCGACTATTCAAAACGATGGCAGCAGGTTCATTCAGGTGCTTTAATCTCTGCATATAACTCCTCACCTTACTTCCAGTTTTATTTTGATATGATTGAAAGAATAATTCAAAAGAACCATCATTTCCTTCTTGATCTCAATATGGAGCTTCTTGGAGCAGTGCTCATTATGTTAAGGACGGAAAGAAAAATATCCTTTACCTCGGAATTCAGTCCGGCCGGTAAATCAAAAGAAGATCTGAGGTATAGGATATCCCCCAAAAAAAAGTCGTGTTATTCACCAAAAGAGTATTTGCAGGTTTTTAACAGTGTACACGGTTTCGTATCAGGATTGAGTATTGTGGACCTGCTTTTTAATACAGGACCTGATTCGATCTGTTATCTATAAAATAAAAAAGAAGGCCGCCCATATGAGCAGCCTTCTAAAAGGAAGTCCAACAAAGTATCAGAATCCAAACTTATACCCAAAGGTAAGGGTAAACATATTTCTGTTTATATTAAGATTCGTTCCGAGTGTTTCGATGCTGCTGCTGTACAGAATATAATCCTGTGAATTCATAAGTCTCGAATAGCCGAAGTCGACAATTATATTCTGTTCTCTGAATCCTCCTCCAAGAGAGAATATGCTGTAGTCGAGATCTTCATTTATATCTCCTGCTTTATATGCCTTGCCGTAATACCCATATCCCCCGCGCAGATAAAGGCTGTTGAACCTTAGTTCCGCTCCCAGGCGGAAGTTATTGACCGCTTTCAGGCTGTTTCTGATGGCAAGGTTTTTCTCGCTGTAATCAAATCCGTCCCCGGTTTCGGAAAATCTGGCTGAACTATAGTCAGTAAATTCATAATCGGCGCTGAAAAGTGCTAATTTCTTCAACTGGTAAGCAGCTCCGATCATCACCCTGAAAGGAGTGGTCAGTGCATAATTATATCGTGTTGGTTCATTGGATGATTCATAATTACCTCCGTCGCTGAAGCTGGAGGTCAGATTGTCCTCTACATATTCATCGATCCTGTAAAAGGTAGGTGAATGAAATGCAACACCAACACGCAGCGGTTCAATAGGTTTGAAAATAGCACCAAGTTTTACAGTATATCCGAAGCCGGTGTTCTTATAATAAAAGGTATAATTGAAATCCGTGAAATTTGACGGAAGATCGGCATCAGTGGTTTCCAGGTGTTCATATTTGCTGGAATAACTTAGCCGGCTTATACCAAGTGTTGCCCCAAAGAATAATTTGTTTGAATAATTTCCTCCAACCGATAATGCGTGTTCTCCGGTGAACCCTTCATAGGTAACCAGCCGTCTTATATTCTGCCCGTATACTGATGGAGGATCATCTCCGTAGTTTGAATAAACTGATCCGTAAAGTGTATTAAAACCCGAAAGAGTATCAATTAACCATGTATCATATGCAAGAAAGGTGCTGGGATCGTCAATTCCCGACAGCTCATCGTGGTAATAACCTTCAGCTTTGTCGACCCAGTAATCAGCCAGTGAGCTGAAGTCGCTTATGCCATCAATCATAATGTTCTGATTCAGGTTATTAGTTTTATTATACGAATAGCCAACATTAAGGGTGAGTATTCCTTTATCGGCATTTCTGTTTAATATGTTCGCAACGACACCTGCCTGTGTCAGGTTAAAATCATAAAGATAGTCAGATGTTGATCTGTCAAAGTCGCTTGTTGTATTAATATGGAATAGCTGGGGTGTTACTGATATTTCGGATGTTCTGAATATTCCAAGGCCTGCCGGGTTCTGGCTTAGCACTGATATATCACCTCCCAGGGCTGTAAATGCTCCGCCCATCGAAAGGAACCTTGCTGTTCCACTGTAAAACAATTGAGAGTACCTCAGTGCGTCATCAGAATTCTGGGCATTAAGCCCGGGATAAAGTGCCAGCACTGTAAAAATTATTATACTAATCCTTTTCATACTTTTTCAGTTTTATTAATAGAATCCCACCACTCCATGATCAGAATGAACTAAATTGAACATCTAGAATAACCCGATTCCTTATCTCCTCCCGCCGGAAGATGATCCGCCTCCACCGGATGAATGCCCTGACGAGCTGCCAGATGAGGATGATCCGGATGAACCGGATGATCCGGAGGAGCCCGATGAATACGAGGAGCTTCTTGATTCAGATCCTGAAGATCCGCTACCAAAGGAAGAAGAAGATCTGCTGCCGAAGGAGGAATTGTAGGAATTGCCAAATCCTGAACCGCTTTCAACACTTCTCCTTGAAGGCATAGAATAGCTTCCTGAACTATAATTTGATGGATATGATGATGATCTGCTTTGTCCGGCTGAGTATGACGAGTAGCTTCTGTTACTGCTGCTGTTATTCCTGTATGTTGATGTACTTGAAGAACGTGCTGCACCGGAACTGCTGCTGCTCCTGTTTATGGTACCGCTGCTGCCACTGCTGCTGCTCCTGTTTATAGTACCGCTGCTGCTGCTTCTGTTTACTCCGGTGCCTGTTGTTCCGCCCGATGACACCCTGCTGTTGTTATATGAAGGTCTGGTGCTCATCCGCGGACTGCTGTAACTGGGTGTATAAGTCCTGTTTACATTATTATATACTGGTCTGGAAGCTGTTGAGCTTCTGACATCCGACCTTGTAGTTGTGGTGGTTGTAGAACCCCTGGCTGCTTCCTGACCAAGATTGCCGTCAGTAGGGTTTGAAGCCCTCTGAGAATTGACTACCGTTGAGATTGTTCTCCTTGAATCAGATGTTGTCTGAGCACCGGTTGCAGTACGTCTTGTGGCATCTGAGACTGTACCTTTAGAGACAGAGGAGTTATCTCTTCTGGCAGAACCTGAGGCAGGGAAGCTTTCATTCCACCTTGTAGAAAGCGTACTCTGTCTTTCTCTCCTGCCATAATCAACCGAATACTTGGAATCTGCATAACGTATCCGGGTTGTATATCCCATATTATAAAATGGTGAATAGAATGAGGAATAGGGGCTGTAACCGTAGTAGCCACCATAGTAACTACCCATGTATCCTCCATAATATCCGTAATTAGAGTAGAACGGATCATAGTAGAAAGGATCGTAATAGAACGGATCGTAGAAGCTATAAGGATAGTATGAGTAAGGGAAACCACTGTATCCAAAGTTCCATCCCATATAAGGGAGACCCCAGCTGTAGTAGAATGGGTCTCTCCAGTAAGGATAGAAGTAGTTTCCATAAAATCTTCTTAACCTTCCTGAGTAACCATCATAATAACCATAATCGTACCCCGAATTATTCTGTGCGATTTCATCGCTTACTGCTTCAGAATATTCGTCTGATACAAGGGTATCGGCAGCATAGATATTATCATAATAATCCTCGGCCTTCAGCGTGCCCTCCGCAATCTGCTTATTTCTTACCGGTTTCTGAACCCCCGTTACAGGCTGGTCAGAAGGTAAAAAATAAAGATCATCATACTCAAGTCCTGAATAAAGACCTGAAGTACAGGCGCCTAACGTCATCAGGACAAGGACTGATATGTAAGTAAATGCTTTCATTTTTTATTCCCTATTTTATTTCTTAATTAAATCACAAATATTATACCAAACAGATACTTAAAACAGATGATCTTAAAAATACCTAACAAATTTAATCTTTTTTACTTTAAGTTCATAAAAATAAAAAAAAAGAAGAGGCCGTCTCAAAAGTCCTTTGTGTCCCTTTGCGATGCACTTTGTGTTCTTTGTGGTTAAGCTTAAATCATTGAACCACAAAGGATCACAAAGGTAAGCACGAAGAGCACAAAGGAAGATGGACCTGAAGTAGATACTT
>JADDYF010000050.1 GCA_015712185.1 Bacteroidales bacterium | reverse complement strand
CCGAGGTAAAATAAAATGGATCCACATACCCAGCATCTGTTTGAAATGCTTACAAAAGCGCAGGGTTACATCTTCCCGAATGAGCTTGATCTTCAATGGGGAATACTTATCGTCATTTACCCGTTTATTACAGGTCTGGTTGCCGGGGCCTTTATCCTTGCATCACTTGAGCGGGTTTTTAATGTGAAGGAATTAAAACCAACATACCAGATTGCTTTACTATGCGCCCTTTCATTTCTTTTGGTAGCAACGTTACCTCTGATCAGCCATCTTTCACAGCCACAAAGGGCATATGAAATTATGATAACCCCGAATGGCTCGTCAGCTATGGCAGTATTTGGTTTTGTCTATTTGTGGTATCTGATGGTAGTCCTTCTGCTTGAGATCTGGTTTGATTACAGGGGAAGTATGGTGGTATGGTCAAAAGATAAGAAAGGCATAATGAAATGGGTATACCGTATTCTGACACTGGGTTTGAGTGATATTTCCCCTAAAACTTTACAGTGGGATAAAAAGTTAGGATATTTCATTACAATTATAGGAATACCCTCTGCTTTTATCCTTCATGGTTATGTGGGATTTATTTTTGGTTCAATTAAAGCTAATCCCTGGTGGTCAACTCCTTTAATGCCAATTATTTTCCTGTTTTCCGCAATGGTTTCAGGGATCGCTCTTGTAATGCTTATATACATGGCAGTTTCGTACTTCAGGAAACAACCTGTCGATATGAAAGTGATGGATACTATTGGCAGATATCTATTCTTTATTTTGATTCTCGATTTCACACTTGAGGGTCTGGACCAGATCCACAGGATTTATGAAGCTGAGGAATCTTTTGAAATAATCAAGCTTCTTGTTTCAGGGAAACTTTATCTGACATTGTTTATCAGTCAGGGTCTTTTTGGAACGATCATACCCCTGGTAATTCTGGCATTCCTGCAATATTACAGACGAGCTATATCCGTTCGCAGAACATTATACCTGATAGTCAGTATACTGGTTCTCATTGGTGTCTATTCAATGAGATGGAATGTTGTCATAGGCGGTCAGCTGTTCTCAAAGAGCTTTTCAGGGTTTACCAGCTTTAAACTGGGACTGATAGGGCTTGACGGGACGCTTATGGCTGCTTTCTGGCTTGTGTTACCGCTTGGTATCCTGGCATTTCTCCTGTGGCTTCTTCCACCATGGAAAATGGTCGGAGCGAATGATTAGAAATGGCAGGTTTTACCATCAGCCGGGTTAAAGAGATTTATTGGCTTAACCTTAACTTCAACTTTTATGACTCAGCAGGACAACAAATCGATAAACCTGGAGGACAGGATCAGGTCGATTGAATTACGTCTTTCAAATGTGGAATCAGCATTAGCGCTTAATGATCAGGTCGGGCTTTCTTACAGACCTGATGAACCTCATGGTGTTGAATCATCTTCCCTTGCCGGCAAAGCAAGGGAAGATGGAAAAGGATTTGAATCCAGGATAGGAGGAGTTGGGCTTGCCCTGTTGGGCAACCTTGTCCTTCTGTTTGCTGTGATATTCTTCACAGAATATGTAATTTTACTTGGGTACAGGCTCCTGTCTGTTGTTGTTGGAGTCGTCTCGGTTGGAACCATAATTCTGATTTCCAATTATTTTAAGAAATCAAATCCAAACCTGTCAATAATATTATTCACAGGAGGCCAGGTTATCTTATTTTATGAGGTACTGAGGATGCATTTCTTTACAGCCACTCCGTTAATTCCAAATAAGTCTATTGTAATTGTAATGCTTCTCCTGATCGTTACGATTCAGATATATTTATCTGTTCAGAAGAAGTCACAGATATCAGGCTTTCTGGGGATAATATTTATCCTTTTCACAGGAATTTTAAGCGATACCACTCATGTTATGCTTCCTCTGGTAACTATTGCAGCCATAGGAGCCTCATTCTTGTTCTATATGTATAACTGGAATTATTTACTTCTCGTTTCAGTTTTACTTGTTTACGCTGCTTTCTTTATGTGGCTCTTTGGAAATCCAATAATGAATCATCCAATGGAGATCATAGGCGAACATAATTATGGCTACATTTATTTGTTTGCACTTGGCGGATGTCTCTCGTTATTAGCTTTAATACGCAAACATGACGGCAGTATTGATGATATCCTGATTGGAATCATTATTTTAAACGGAGTATTTTTCAGCTTGTTCCTTTCTTTTATTTCAACAAAATTTTTTCGTGAAAGCTATGTACTTCCCTTCTCTGTCATTACGGTTTGCTGCCTGTCCTATTCGGTAATATTAAAATCACTGTCGGACTGGAAATTTGCATCTGCTTTTTATGTTCTGTACGGATTCCTTGCTATGAGTATCTCACTTTATGGGATGATTGGAATTCCGATAGTGTATCTGCTGCTTTCTGTCCAGAGTCTCATAGTAGTTGCTATGGCATTATGGTTTAAAAACCGGTTGATAATTGTTATGAACAGCGTATTATTCGTCGCGATTCTGATAATTTATCTTCTCTCGTCCAAGCAAGTCGATGGAGTTGATTTTTCATTCGCACTTGTTCCGCTTGTCTCCGCACGGATTATAAACTGGCAAAAGGCACGGCTTAATATCAAGACGGATCTTATCAGGAATGCATACCTCATTACAGGTTTCTTTATGGTTTTATATGCTTTATATCGGAGCCTGCCCAGCCAATTTGTAACACTCTCCTGGACAGTTGCCGCACTGGTTTATTTTTTACTCAGCATCTTGCTAAATAATAAGAAATACAGATACATGGCATTGGGAACAATGATTAGCGCTGCAATATACCTTTTCATTGTTGACCTGGCACGTATTGATGTTGTTTACCGGGTTCTGGCATTTTTGTTCCTGGCAATAGTATCAATTGGTATCTCAATTTATTACAACACCAGAATTAAAGGGTCTGCGCATGAACACTGACATCAAAGATAAGAAATATGAGTGCCTGATAAAGAGTCTTAAGAACTTTACCAGAGTGGCAGTTGCATTTTCGGGAGGAGTTGACAGTTCCTTTCTGCTTGCAGCGGCAAAAAATGCCGTCGGGGATAATGTTATAGCGGTAACTGTCGATTCCCCCGCATTTCCACGTTTTGAGCTTGAAGATTCTATCAAATTATGTAAGCTACTCAGAGTCAGACATTTTATTATTAAGGAGGTAAACATAGAAGAATCATTAAAGCACAATCCTGTGAATCGCTGCTACCATTGTAAAAAAACAGAGTTTGGTACAATCAAAGCAAAAGCTGCGGAGATCGGGATTAATTTTGTTTTAGACGGCAGTAATGCGGATGATCTACAGGATTTTCGTCCGGGCATGAAAGCTTCCAGGGAGATCGGAGTTATGAGCCCGCTTCTTGATGCAGGTATTACCAAGGATGAAATACGATCTTTTTCAAAGTTGCTTGGGCTGCCAACATGGGACAAACCCTCCTATGCATGTCTGTACTCCCGGATCCCCTATGGACAGGAAATCAAAAAAGAAGATCTTGAGAAGGTAGAAAAATCGGAAAGATTTTTGTTCAGACTGGGATTTAAAAATATTCGTGTCAGATGTCACGGCGATCTCGCAAGGATTGAAACAGATCCTTCAGACCATTCAAAGCTTTTTACCGATCCTTTAAGAACCGAGGTTGTCTCCGGATTAAAATCATTTGGATTCAGCTTCATTACAATTGACCTTATGGGATACAGACCCGGCAGCTTTAATGAACAGCTTTCTGCCGCCATAAGATCAAATTTTACATTGTAAAATTACTTTAATCCGCCTTCGCGTAAAGCTTCAGCCTTCGGTCGTCGTAGTCCCGTATTGCGGGACGAAGACGGCGGACACAGTCCGGTAAAATTAAGAAAACCGGACAAGGCTTGCCTGACCACGGACTTATGAGATAAAAAAGGTGCGGACCAGTGATCCGCACCTCATAATAACTATCTGACAGTGTAACTATAACGCAATCAGCATTTATGGTTAGTTAAGAATCAGTTAGTCTGAGGCAGAGCAAAAGCCACAGGGATCATATACCAGGCATTGACAGTTTTTCCATCCCGCTTTGCCGGTTCCCATCCCTTCATCAAACTTATTACCCGTATTGCTTCAGCATCAAGAAGCGGGTGAATACCTTTAAGAACCGATATAGCTTCGGAATTTCCTTCAGTGGTTACAATAAATCTCAAGATAACCTTTCCTTCGATCTTCTCCGTCGTCAGCTTTTGAGGATATTTAGTGTTATTCTTAATGAAATTCAATAGTGCATTTTCTCCGCCCGGGTACACTGGCATCTCATCAACCCTGTCATAGGGCTGATCTTTAATTATCCCGCCCGGCAATGTAAATTTAAGGGTGACGCTCGATTCAATTGGCCTGCCTGTTTCCATATTTTTTGAGGATTCCCATTTCGGTGAGGATTTAATAACACGTATTACTTCATCGCTCAATAACGAATTTACGGGTAACGCTGTTGTGATATTGCTGATACTGCCATCCGGATTAACTTTATAATTCACTGAAACCCATCCCTCAATATTTCTGCTTATGGCTTCTTCAGGATATCTGATCCTGGTGCTTACCCATTCCTGAAATGCCTGTGGATTGCTTTCCTGGAAAGTCGGTAAATCATCGGGATCTTTCTGCCTAAGCCTGGAAACCGGCGGTGAGATATCTATTCCTAACTCTGCGGCTCTTTTTTTTGTCATGATCTCGATTACTCCATTCTTCCCTTTTTCACCATATTTGTCCGTTGCTTCCTTGCCTTTTAAAACCTTCACCATTCCTATATCGTCACGTACCAATGTTATTTCTCCTTTGGAATTACTTATTTTATCATCAATGACAATAACAGACTGTAAATTCTTATCATCCGGCCTCCTGATCCTTACATTTTCCCCTTCGTGATAGTAGGTTGCATCAACCGTCATTACTGTTGTTTTAAATTCAGGATCTTTTATCATTTTAACAACCATCTCTGAGGTAAAACCAGGTTTGAGAGTCTGCCTCTTATAACCGACACAGGAGATATTTAGAAAAGCATCTTCAGGAATATTTTTAAGGGAAAAACGTCCGTCGGAACCGGTTGTGACACTAAAATATCCCGGAGTGCTGCCGGGGAATTCTGCTATTATATTTACTAACATTAATGGCTTCCCATCTTCGGTAATTACAATGCCATTGACTCGGCTTTGCTGCATTTCTATACCTGTTTCTGATAAAACCGGTTTGGATGGCAGGTCAGGAGATTCCTTAAAACTTAATAGCAGGAATAATACTAAACCTGCACATGTAGACATTGCGATTTTCATCCTCTTAATGAACCCCTTTGGTTTTGATCTCATCATCATAATCAGTCGCATTTTAGTAAAGGAATTATTTGAGCCACTTGTCAATGATAAACTGCTCCTGCAGATGATAAAACTCAACAGTATATCAGCATAGCTTTTAATATCGGATTTATCACTGATGACCCCGTTGTCAGCCAGGTATTCATGATTAATCCTTATTGCCCTGTCATACAGAAGATAAACCGGATTGAACCAGTAAAATATTTTCAGAAGTTCGATCAGCATAATATCAATGGTATGGGTTTGTCTTGCGTGTTCCTTCTCGTGCTCAAGCAACGCCTTGTCAATCCGGCCGTTCAGATAATCATCCCTATTTATCAATATGTTCCGGAAGAAGCAGCAGGGACCTGCCGTATCGTCGGTCAGAACGATCCTGTACCCTTCAAAACTGATCTTTTCTGATCTGTTTATCCTGCCTGCCAAAATATAAATATTTCTCAGCAGGCGGATGAGGAATATTATTACGCCTGTAATATAAAGTGCAAGCAGAATCTCTGAAATGTCAATTTGTGATGCTTGCATTTCAAGGTATTGCCGGGTAATGTTTACATCACTGATCCCCGGGATGTTATTAACGGATACCGGAACCGCGTTTTCAAGCAGTGGTGTAACCTGGAAATTTACCGGTATTGAAATAAACGGAACGGTCAGCGAGAAGATCACGGAAAGCACCAGGAAGTACCTGTTGAAAACGAAGAGCTTTTCCTTTCTCAGCAGAAACCAGTAAAGTCCGAATAATATTATCAGACTCAGGCTTGATTTAAGGATGTATGCTATCATTTTTTTGGTTTTATTGATTCAATTTTTTTATCCACTATATCTCTGAGCTCCTTTAATTCATCCGGGCTCAAATCTGTCTCATTTGTAAAAAATGATGCAAACTGGGCTGTTGAATTATTAAAGAAGTCTTT